>CAZKPI010000109.1:0-10826 GCA_964554555.1 uncultured bacterium | reverse complement strand
AGTTGGCGCGGGGTGGCGCGAGGGCCATCCCCTTCCCTCAGCCCTTCTTCTTGCGCTTCTTGCCGGCCTTCACCTTCAGGCGGGTCACGGGGGCGAGCGGGCGGTCGCGGGTCAGGTCCATGAGGACCTGGTGGGTGCCCAGGGCGGCCTCGAGCGGGGTGTCGTCGGCGGGGTGGCGGAGGATGTAGGAGCCGTCGGCCTGCATGTCCCAGGCCTGGCGCTGGTCGTGGCGCATGATGCGCAAAATTTCCCAGATGCGGGCGCGGGCCAGGGCGTCGGCGATGGGGGTGACCACCTCGACGCGGCGCAGGAGGTTGCGGACCTGCCAGTCGGCGGACCCGATGAAGAAATCGCCGAGCAGGGGGTCGTGGGAGCCGTTGGCGAAATGGAAGATGCGGGAGTGTTCGAGGAAGCGGCCGATGATCGAGGAGACGCGGATGTGGTCGCTGATGCCGGGGATGCCGGGGCGGAGACAGCAGAGGCCGCGCACGATGAGGTCAACGGGGACGCCTTCCTGGGAGGCCTGGTAGAGGGCCTGGATGATCTTCTGGTCGTCGAGGCTGTTCATCTTGGCGATGATGCGGGCGGGCTTTCCCTCGCGGTGGAAGGCGATCTCGCGGTTGATCAGCTCAAGGAAGCGGTCCTGCATGTTGAAGGGGGCAACCAGGATCTGGCGGTATTCCTGTTTGAGGGAGCGGCCGGTCAGGAAGTGGAAGAGATCGACGAGGTCCTGGGTCAGCTCGGGACGGCAGGTGAGCAGGCTGAGGTCGGTGTAGATCTTGGCCGTCTCGGACTGGTAGTTGCCGGTGCCGATGTGGGCGTAACAGCGCAGGCCCTCGGGCTCCTGGCGGACGACGAGGGCGGTCTTGGTGTGGGTCTTCAGGCCGAGGATGCCGTGCACCACGTGGACCCCGACCTTTTCGAGGGTCTGGGCGATCTGGATGTTGCGCTCCTCGTCGAAGCGGGCTTTCAGCTCGATGAGGGCCACCACCTGCTTGCCGGCCTCGGCGGCCTTGATCAGGCTCCGGATGAACGGGCTGTCGACGCTGGTGCGGTAGAGGGTGATCTTGATGGCCAGGACGTGCGGGTCTTCGGCGGCGGCCTGGACGAACCGCTCGATGCTGGCGCTGAAGCTTTCGTAGGGGTGGTGGACGAGGATGTCGCGTTTGCGGATCAGGCTGAAGATGTCGGCTTCCTCGCCGACCAGGAGGCGGGGAACCTGGGGGATCCAGGGGTCGAACTTCAGGTCGGGTTCGGGCAGGGCGGCGATGGCGCGGAGGACGGTGTAATCGAGGAGGGCGGGCATCTCGAAGACGTCCTCCTCGTCGATCTCGAGTTCGTCCATCAGGAACTGGATCATGCTGGGATCGGGCTTGGGGCCGTGCTCGAGACGGACCACCTTCTCGAACTTCCGCTGGCGCAGGGTCTCCTCGACCATGTCGCGGAGGTCCTCCGCCTCCTCCTCGTCGGGTTCGGTCTCGGCGTTGCGGGTGATGCGGAAGGGGGTGACCTCGAGGACCTTCATGCCGGGGAACAGGTCGTCGAGGTGGTTCTGGATCAGCTCGGTCAGGCTGAGGAAGCAGGTGGTGCCCTCCCCCTTCTTCCGTTCGAAGGTGAAGAAGGGCGGCAGGACGCGGGGGACCTTGACCCGCGCGAACAGCTTCTCGTCGGTCTGGGGATGGCGCAGGATGATGCCGAGCGACGTTGAGAGGTTGGACGGGAGGGGGAGGGGGGGGCGGGGGTCGACGGACGGGGGGGTGAGGACGGGGAAGACCCGCTCGCGGAAGAAGGCCTTGGCCTTCTGCCGCTCCTCGTCGCGCAGGTCCTTGTAGCGGAGGAAGCAGATACCGGCGGCGGTGAGGTCCGGCACCACCGATTTCTGGAAGATGCGGGCCTGGCGATGCACCAGTTCTAGCATCTTCTTGCGGATCAGCACCAGCTGTTGGCGGACGGTCAGGCGGTCGGGGCGGCGGAAGAGCATGCCGACATCGACGTGGCGCTTGAGCAGGCCGACGCGTTTCATCACGAACTCGTCGAGATTGGAGGTGAAGATGGCCAGGAAGTTCAGCCGCTCGAGCAGGGGGGTGCGGGGGTCCTCGGCCTGCGCGAGAACCCGGCTGTTGAACTCGAGCCAGGCCAGTTCGCGGTTCAGGTAGGTGTCGGGCGACAGCCGGATGGTTCGGGTGCCGTTCTCTTTCCGGGCGGCCGGCGATGCGGCCTCCTGCTTCTTTGGGGGGGCTGGCTTTTTCTCCACTCCACGTTTTTTGCCCATGGTCCTTCCTCTCTGCCCCCAGGAATTTGCTTTGGGGGGGGCCACATTATACCATTGTCTGAGAGCAGGTCGGGAGTTACCCGGGAGAGGGTTGAGGCCAGGGGAGGAGAGGCCCCTGATCCGGCTGATTCCGGGTTGCCGTGACGACCGAGCAGGAGAAGCCAGTGAGTGGAGCCCGGCCCCCGATCCCCCCGTTGCGGTTGGCCGCTTTCTTTCGGGCGGCCATGGCGTTCTGGGCGCTGGTGGTTGGCCTGTCCTGCCTCTGGTCGATGGTGGCGGGCCGCCAGGCCCTTACCGAACTGGCCCGCCGCGAGGCGGGACTCTCCCTGCAGAAGGATCTGGCGCTGAGGAACTGGATCGCCGCCCGCGGCGGGGTGTACGTTCCGGTCGATGCGGCCATCGAGCCCAACCCCCTGCTGGCCTCCCATCCGGAACGGGACATCGTCACCCCGGGCGGGCGGCGCCTCACTCTCATGAACCCCGCCTGTGTCCAAAGGTCGCTCTACGAGTTCACCAACGGCCGCCCGTTTGCCGCGCACCTGACCAGCCTGTGCCCGGTCAGTTCCTTCACCTGGCCCGACCCCTGGGAGGAGGCGGCCCTGCGGCGCCTCCAGGGCGGGGAGAAGGCGGTGGAGGAGACCGTGATCGAAAAGGGGGAACTGTGGTTCCGCAGTATGATTCCCGTGGTCACCGAGAAGGGGTGCCGTCAGTGCCATGTCGGACCGGGGTGCGAGCTCGGGGAGGTCCGCGGCGGGCTGAGCGTGTCGGTGCCGATGGGAGCCTATGCCGCGTCCCTCCGCCAGCAGGACCTCCGGTTGTTCGTCAGCCACCTCGGCATCTTCCTCCTCGGGTTCGCGGGCATCCGGTGGGCCCGACGGCAGGCCGATGAGCATTTCCGGGCTCAGGAAAAGGCCGAGAGCGCCCTGCGGGAGAGCGAGGAGCGGTTCCGCGCCCTGGTGGAAACGTCGTCCGACTGGGTCTGGGAGATGGATGCCGCCATGGTCTACACCTACTGCAGTCCCCGGGTTTTCGATCAACTGGGGTACCAACCCTCGGAGGTGGTCGGCAAGCCCCTGGGAACGCTGGTTTCAGAGGAAGAGGGCCGGCGCCTGCGGGAGTTCGGGGCGGTCGTCGTCCGGGAGCGGCGGCCGATCGTCAATCTCCTCACCCACGTCACCACCCGGGGCGGCCGCCGGGTCACTCTGGAGACCAACGCGGTTCCCGTGTTCGGCCCCGACGGCGCCCTGACCGGGTACCGGGGCATCCACCGGGACGTGACGGAGCGGGAGAGGGTGCAGGGCGAACTGCGCCGGGAAAAGGAACGTGCCCAGACCTATCTCGACCTGGCCAACGTGATGATCGTCTCGATCGACCGGGAAGGCCTGGTGATCCTGGCCAACCCGCGGGCGTGCGAGGTCCTGGGCTGGCACCGGGACGAAATCATCGGCCGCAACTGGTTTGACACCTTCCTGCCGGAAGGCATGCGGGCGGCGGTGCGGGAGACGCACCAGCGGATCCTGGCGGGCGATCTCGAGCCGGCGAGGTATTTCGAGAACCCGGTCCTGACCCGGTCGGGGGAACAGCGGCTGATCGCCTGGCGCAACGCCGCCCTGCGCGATGCCCAGGGGCAGATTCTCGGGTCGCTCAGTTCGGGGGACGACATCACCGAGCGGCGGCGGGTGGAGGACGAGCTGAACCGTCTGCGCGACCTGCTGGCCAGCATCATTGATTCCATGCCGTCGATCCTGGTCGGGGTGGACGAGGCCCTGCGGGTGGTCCAGTGGAGCCGCGAGGCGGGGAAGGTGGCGGCCCCCGGCGGGGTGCAGGGCCGGACCCTTTCCCTTGCCTTTCCCTTCCTGGGGCCGTTCGTCGGGCGGGTGCGGAAAGCGATCGAGGAGCGCCGGGTGGTTGCCGAGCCCCAGGTTCTGCTCAGTTTCGGGGGGGACAGCCGGCTGGCCGACATCACCATCTATCCCCTTCTGGGGGCCGGCCTGGGCGGGGCGGTCCTGCGGGTCGACGATGTCACCGAGCGGGCCCGGCTGGCGGAAATGATGGTGCAGACCGAGAAGATGATGTCGGTGGGCGGGCTGGCGGCGGGGATGGCGCACGAGATCAACAACCCCCTGGCGGGGATCCTGCAGAGCGTGCAGGTGATCCAGCAGAGGATCGCGGCGGACTCCCCGGCCAACCTCGAGGCGGCGCAGGAGGCCGGCGTGCCGTTGCCGGGGGTGCGGGCCTTCCTGGCCCGGCGGCGCATCGACGAGATGCTGGAGAACGTGAGAGAGGCGGGGGTGCGGGCGTCCCGCATCGTGGCGAACATGCTGGCCTTCGCCCGCAAAAGCACGGGCACCTTCAGCCCCCAGCGCCTGGAGGAGGTGCTCGACTCAACGGTGGAGCTGATCCAGACCGATTACGACCTGTCCCGGACCTATGACTTCCAGCAGATCGAGATGATCCGTGAATACCAGCCCGATCTGCCCCCGGTGCCGTGTGACCGGGGCATGATCCAGCAGGTGTTTTTCAACATCCTCAAGAACGGGGCGGAGGCGATGTGGGGGGAGCGTCAGCGGCGCCGGCCCTGCTTCCGCCTGCGGGCCAGCCGGGTTGAGGAGATGGTGCGCATCGACATCGCGGACAACGGTCCCGGCATGGACGAGAGCGTGCGGCGGCGCATCTTCGATCCCTTCTTCACCACCAAACCTGTCGGGAAGGGAACGGGCCTGGGGTTGTCGGTGTCGTTCTTCATCGTGGTTCGCCATCACGGGGGGCGGCTGACCGTGGATGCCCATCCCGGCCAGGGATGCACGTTCACCGTGGAACTGCCGATCGGGGGCAAGCGGGAATGAGGCCTGCCGCCGTGTTGTTGGCCGCCCTGCCCGACCGTCCGGCCGGACGGCCCAGCCTTGCCTTGCCCCTCCCGAGCGGATCGTGTACCATGCAAGAGACATGAGGTGAGCGGATGAGGGGACCCATCAACGTCCTGTTGATCGACGATTGCGACCCGGTGCGGGACAGCCTGCGGGAATACCTGGCGGATTGCGGCTGGACCGCCCGCGGGGCGGAGAGTGCCGATGCGGCTTTCGCCCAGCTGGAGGCCGAGCCGGCCGACGTGGTGGTGGTCGATCTGCGACTGCCCGGCCTGGGCGGGGAGGGGTTCATCCGGCAGGCCAGCCTGCGATGGCCGAAGACCCGGTATCTGATCTTCACCGGGTCAGCGGATTACGAGATGGCGAAGGACCTGGCGGCGAACCCCAGCGTGGTGGACGAGGTTCTGCTGAAACCGCTCCTCGACCTGAACGTCCTCGTCCGGGCCATCGAGAAGGCCGCGGGCGAAGGCCGGTGAGGCCCTGCCGCCGCCCGGGCCGATGACGAACGACCATCCCGCCGCGCGGATCCTGGTCATCGAGGACGACCCGTCCGTTCGTGAGGTGCTGGTGATGAGCCTGGAAACCCTCGGCTACCAGGCCCTGGCCGCCGCCTCGGGAACCGAAGGCCTGGCCAGTGTCGAGCGCGATGGGCCGCATCTGGTGCTGGTCGATCTCGGCCTGCCCCAGGGTCCCGCCGGCCTGGAGGTGGTCCGCCGTCTGCACCGCGACCGGCCCGACCTGCCCGTGCTGGTGGTGTCGGGGACGGGGATGATCGAGGATGCGATCGGGGCCCAGAAGGCGGGAGCCTGGGATTTCCTCCAGAAGCCGATTTCCGATCTGTCGCTGTTGCGGCATGCCATCGACAAAGCGTTGGAACGGGCCCGCCTGCTGGCCGAGAACCGGCGGTTCCAGGAGGACCTGCAGAGGCTGGTCAGGGAGCGGACCCGCGCCCTGGAAGAGACGACCCAGGCCCTGCGGGAAAGCGAGGCCCGGTTCCGCGGCATCTGCGAATCGGCGATGAACGGAGTGGCCCTGCTGGATGGGGACGGGCGGATCACCTATTGGAACCCCGCGGCTGAGGCCATCTTCGGCTTCCCGGCGGCGGCCGTGACGGGCCGGTGCCTGCAGGAACTGCTGTCCCCTCCCTCACCGGGCGATGAACTGATGGCGGAGTGGGTCCGGGCGAAGGAGACGGGGGAGTTCCCCGCGCTGGGGCGGACGGTGGAAATTCCCGCCCGGCGGCGGGACGGGCAGGAGTTCTTCCTCGAGCTGGCCCTGTCGCGGGTGCGGCTGGCGGACCGCTGGAACGCGATCGGAGTGTTTCGCGACATCACCGCCCGGAAGCGGGCGGCGGACGAGCTGGAACGGGCGCGGGCGGCGGCCGAGGCGGCGAACCGGGCGAAGGACGAGTTCCTGACCAACATCAGCCACGAGATCCGGACCCCGATGAATGCCATCCTGGGGTTTGCGGAGGTTCTGCGGCTGACCGACCTGACCGACGAGCAGAAAGGTCTGCTCGACGTGATCCGGTCGCGGGGCCAGGATCTGCTGAGGATCATCAACGACATCCTGGACCTGGCCCGGCTGGAGGTGGAAGGGCCGGCGCTGGCCGACGAACCCTTCCGCCTGCGGGAGGTCCTGTCGGCGGTGATGCAGGTCTCGGAACCGATGGCGGGGGCGAAGGGTCTGACGCTCGGGCTCGACATCGATCCCGGCATTCCCGACCTTCTGCGCGGCGATGCCCTGCGGGTGAAGCAGGTGCTGTGGAACCTGGTGGCCAACGCCATCAAGTTCACGGAGAACGGCGGGGTCCGGGTCGAAGTGGGGCCCGGGGCCCCTTTTGCCGGCGACGAGGCCGGCCGGCTGTCGGTGCGGTTCTCGGTGATCGACACCGGGATCGGTATCCCGGCCGACAAGCACGACCTGATCTTCGAGCCGTTCACCCAGGCTGACGGATCGATCTCCCGCAAGCACGGCGGGGTCGGGCTGGGACTGACCATCTGCCGGCGGCTGGTCGACCGGATGCGGGGCCGCCTCTGGCTGACGAGCGAGGAGGGGAAGGGCAGTCGGTTCCATGTCGAAGTGGCCTTCCGGGAGGCCGGGGAGGCCGACGAGGCGGCCGGCCCGGCGGCGAAGCCGGCGGGGGACGGGGAGCCCCTTCCCTCTCTGCGGGTGCTGGTCGCCGAGGATGACCGGGCCAGCAGTCTGCTCCTGCAGTCATTGTTGCGCAAACTGGGTCACACCGTCGAGACGGTCGATTCCGGCGCCGGGGCGGTGGCGGCGGTGCGGGCCGGGCGGTTCGACCTGGTGCTGATGGACGTGCAGATGCCCGACCTGAACGGGCTCGAGGCGACGCGGGCCATCCGGCGCGATCCGTCGCAGAAGGATCTTCCCATCGTGGCGGTGACCGCCCACGCCATGGCGGAACACGAAGCCGACTGTCTGGCGGCGGGAATGAACGGGTACCTGTCGAAGCCCTTCGGCCGCGCTCAGCTCGAGGCGGTGATCAGGCGGGTTTTGCCGCCGGCGAAACAGGCCTAGGAAGAGGGGAGCCATCCGCCGGGAACCCTGCGGATGACGGCAGGGGTCGTGGTTGGTTGTCGGGCGGCAGGAAAAAGAGGGGCGGATCGTTCCGCCCCTCCTGTGATGATGAGCGGGGGATGACCCCCGCGAAGGTCAGAACTCGATTTCGCCGACGGTGAAGGTTTCCTTGTTCTCGGTCAGGCGCAGGGTCAGCGACTTGCGCTTCTCGTTGGGCCGGCCCCAGTTGCTGAAGATGTCCACCTGCAGGGTGACGGCGCCGGTCAGGCTCTGGGCCTGACTGCCGAAGAAGTTGGTCTGCACGGTGTACATGCCCTTCATGGCCTTGCGCAGGCAGTATTCCTCGGGGCCGTAACCGCGGGTGAAATCGCGGGAGACGTTGCCGCCGATCTGGGTGCGGGAATAGCCGTAGTAGGCCTTCTCGCTGGAGGGTTCGGTCACCCACAGGTCCATGTCCGTCATGTCGGCGTCCCAGGTCATGATGATGCGGATATCGACGTCGAGATTCTTGACGAAGCGTTCGTCGATCCTGGTCTTGATCTCCTGGCCCTTGGCCTTTGCCTTGACCAGGAAGTTGTTGAGTTCCATGAGGGCAATGACCTCGATCTCGGGGAACCGGCCGTCCCAGCGCTTGCGCACGACCTCCCAGAGCAGTTCGACGGCGCGGGGATAGCGTTCGAGGCGGCCGAGGACGAGGGCCAGGTCGCGGTAGGACTGGGGTTCTTCTTTGCGCAGGGCGAGCACTTCTTCGAAGACCAGGGCGCTCAGTTCGAGTTCATCGATCTGGGCCAGGCGGTGCGCCAGAACCCGCATCAGGGCCGGGTTTTCCATCTCGAGCTCGGCGATGTTGGAAAGGATTTGGAGGGCGAGGGCGTCCTGTTTTTCCTTCTTGAAGAAGTCGGAACAGTCGAGGAAGAAGGCGGGGGAATTGCCGAATTCCTTGCGTTCGGCGAGATAGACGTCGAAGGCCTTGCCGGGGTCGGCGGCCTTGATCTTCTTCAGGTAGGGGGTGTCGGGGGTCCAGGCCTTGATGGCGACGCCAGGCTCGACGGTGCGTTCCCCGCCCTCAGCGCTCCGGTCCTCTTTGGCCTTGGATTCCGACACGGCCGAGCGCGCCATCTCGCGCATGGGTGCGGCGGAGGGTCTGGGCGCGGGCGGGGCGCTCAGGGTATCGCTGACCGTGTTGAACATCCGCTGGGGGGCGGCCGACTCATCCGCTTCTGACTCGATGGCCGAGCTTTCGGGGACGGGTTCGCCGGCGAAGGCATCCTGCCGGGCGGAGTCAGGGGCGGCGCCGCCGGCGGCGGAACGGGCGGTTCCCTTGTCGCCGCCATGCACGCGGAAGTCCTTGGGGATGTTGTACTCGGTCTCCCACCACGCGACGCGCTGTTTCCACATCTGGGCGACCTCGTTGAGCTTGGCGGCTTCGGCTTCCTTCTCCCTGGTCTCGCGCTGTTCCATGTGGGCAAAATACTGTTTGCGCCACTGGGCCATGGCGGCGGGCGGGACGATCTCGTGCTCGATGTACTGCTCGGGGCGCTCGAGGACGATCAGGGAGGTCTTGCCGGTGACGATGCCGTAGCGCTTGCCGGTGGAGACAATCTCCTGCTCATTGCGCTGGGGGAAGATCTCGAGGTCCTCGATCTTCTTCTGGGCCCAGTAGCGGCGCAGGAGGTCGCCGGCGGCGGCGTCGGCGGCCCTGACCTCGACCTCGACGGTGCGGGTGATTTTGCCGCTGACGCCGTAGTTCAACTTGACCTTCGCCTGGGGTCCGAACAGCCGGCCGGCGAGGGTGAGGGTGCCGTGCACGGCGCGGGGGACCTTGGGGTAGATCTCGTCGGCGCCGCCGCCCTCGACCTCGGCGCCCAGGAAGGAGAAGGCGGGGCGGCCGATGCTGGCGATGGCCTGTTCGGGTTTCAGGGTGTTGAGGTTGAAGTATTCGCCGCCGGTGGTGGCGGCCAGATAGCGGAGGAAGGAGTGGTTGGCGGTGGAGTCGGCGCTGAAGATGTAGAGGGGGGCCTTGATGCCGGCGGGCTCCTCGCGGCCGAAGTTGGAGATGCCGTCGGTGAACAGGAAGCAGAAATCGGGGGCGGCGGGCAGTTTGTCGAGCGAGAGGGCGCCCATCTGGGTGCCGCCATCGTATTTGACCGCCTCGATGGCGGCGATGAGGGCGTCGGCCCTGCCGCCTTCGACCCGGAAGGTCTGCGGGGTGCCGAGGGCATGGCGCAGTTCGACGAGATCGACGGTGACGGGGCCGGTCTGGGTCTTGAACCAGCCGCGCAGGATCTCGAGTTCGGGCTGGTGGTCGGCCTTCTCGCGGGACATGGAGGCATCCCAGAAGATGGCGAGGCGGGAGGGCGGGGCCGCCTGGGCGGCGGCGGGGGCCTGGGGCTGGTCGTTCACGTAGAAGTACAGGTCGCCCTGGTCATCCTTTTCGACCAGCACGGGCTGTCGGCCGGCGTCGGGGACGGCCACGCGCAGGTCCTTGTCGAGGGCGGCGTTCTTGAGGGAGGTCTCGGCGAGGAAGCCCTTTTCCCAGGCTTCGAAGGCGAAGTTGGCCAGGCCGCCCGCCTCGATGTTCGGGGCGGCCTGGCCGGTCAGCACGGCCACCCGCAGGGAGAACTCCGGCACCTTGTCCTTGAACCGGAGGGGCAGGTGGTAGACGGCCCCGGCGTCGGCGGGAACCAGTTCGCTGACGTATTTGACCATGATGGTTCGCGAGCCGCGGGCGGGAATGGGGAAGACGCGGGTCTTGAAGTTGTTCCCCTTGACCTTTTCGATCAGCCCCGGGTCGACCCCTTTGCGCATCTCGGTCTCGAAGACCTCGCGGCCCTTCTGCTTCTCGACGACGACGCCATCGACCAGCACGCCGTTGACGTCGAGGGCGTAGCCGCTGACGGTGGATCCTTCGGGCAGGGGGAAATACAGGTCACCCGCCAACTGCCGGTCGTTGGGGTTGGAGAACACCATCGTGGTGCGGGTTTCGGCCAGCAGGCCGTGAATGGTGACCTGCGTGTCGACCCTGGCCACCGTCAGGGGCTGGGAGGTGCCTTCGACCAGCAGACGGGGAGGCAGGTCCTGGGCGAGGGCGGGCCAGGCGCACAGACAAAGGGCCAGCAGGAGCAGGAAGGGGAACCGGTTCATGG
>CAZKPI010000108.1:0-10836 GCA_964554555.1 uncultured bacterium | reverse complement strand
CCCGGCCGGCGGCAGGAGCTTCGGGAACGGCGTCCGAAGCATCGGCACGGGAGGCCCCGGCCGTTCGGCCCGCCGAAGCGGCGACGTCCTCCGCCAAGACCGAAACAACCAAAGGAGAGGGAAACATGGACATGCACCAGGAGGCCCTGACCGCCGTCCGGAAGACTCTGGAAGCGGTGCTGGCGGGAAAGCCCCAGCCGAAGGTCGAGTTTCACGACCCGCGGTTCCGCGAGGAATGCGGGGTGTTCGTGACGCTGAAGAAGCATGGGGAACTGCGGGGCTGTATCGGGCTGATCCAGGGGGTCCAGCCGCTGGGTGACGCGATCCAGGAGATGGCGGTGGCGGCGGCGACGCGGGACCCGCGCTTCCCCGCGGTGACCCTGGCGGAACTGCCGGAGATCGACATCGAGATCTCGGTGCTGTCGCCGATGATCCCGGTCAAGAGCCTGGACGAGATCCAGGTCGGACGGGACGGGGTGCTGTTGAAACGGGGTTACCGGTCGGGGGTGTTCCTGCCGCAGGTGGCCACCGAACAAGGGTGGGACCGGGACACGTTCCTCCAGCACCTGGATCTGAAAGCCGGCCTGCCCGTGGGCACGCACCGGCAGGCGGATGCGGAGCTGTTCCGGTTCACCGCGGAGGTCTTCGGGGAAAAGGAGCGTTGAGGACGTCTGCCGGTCGCCGATGAGGCCTCAGGGCCATGGGGTCATGGCATGAATGGCCATTTCCCACCGGAAGCAGGCACGGATGTCCCTGGCGCTGATGAAGGGCAGGTTCAGCCATGGTTTGCCGACAGCTGGCCGCCCGCCTCCGCGGGTCTCCGCGTCCATCCGCGGCCATTCCCGGCCGGTCTGGTGCCTCCGGCCGCCAGGGCGGCCAGGACCCAGCCTCCGCCCGGCGTGACGAGCCCCTTTCCCGCCGGTCCGGCCAGGGCACGGCGTTTGACGGTGCCGCGGGGGTGTGTTACACTTAGAAACAAACATCGATCCGATCGGGCTTTTCCCGGGGAACGCGAAGGAGGACCTATGAACAGGCGCGGGTTTGCCTACATCATCGCCGTCCTCATCCTCGGTTTGCTGGCCTTCATGGGCCTGTTCCTCATGCAGAGCAGTTCGGTCGAGTATTCGCAGGCGGCCATGTCGGTGTATGCGACGATGTCTCAGCAGATCGCCGAGGCGGCGGCCGACGAGGTGTTTTTGTCGCTCGAGGAGATGTTCCGCGACCCGACCGATGCGGGCAAGATGGGTCCCCTACTGCGCCAGGGGAAGGACGCGAAGTTCTTTCCCGACAGGACCGCCCTGAACCCCAGCCTGCTTGACATCCTGCCCGACTTCGCCCCCTACGTGACCCAGACGAACGACCTGATTTCGCGGCACATGACGCGGGCGGGGTTCTTCATCGAGAAGATCCGGGCGAAGATCATGGACTACCGGCCGATCGACTGCCGGCCGGTCAACCTGCCCACCTGCATCTACAAGCCCAAAGACCGCAAGGACTCGCTCAACAGCGAGATGGCGCTCGACTACCAGCTGAGCCTGGGTCTCGACGTCACGGTGGGATTCAAGCACGGCACCAAGTCCCACAAGTATCTGTTCCAGATCACACGGGACATGAAGATCGTCAACGTGGGCCCGATCGGGCGCAACTACACGATGTTCACGATCTTCGGGCCCGACCCCCGGAACCACCAGGCCGAGATCAAAAACGATTTCCAGCTGGGCAAGGGGCGGCTGGTGTTGTGGAACCACCCCTACCAGTCGCGGGTCTACCTGCACGGGCCGGCGGTCATCGGCCTGGAGAACCCCGACTACGCGCCAACCGACAAACCGGCCTACCAGTGGGCCTTCACCCGAAAGGACCCGAACGGGCGGCCGGGGGCAAATCAGGCGTTCCAGTACAGCGTGACCTACAACGGCCTGTCGTATCTCCCCTTCCCCGCCCGCGCCCTCTGGGAGCCGAAGAAGCTGTTCGGCAACGACATCCTGAAGGAAACGATGAACGACCTGAAGGACATGAGCGAGAGCGAGAAGAAGCTGTTCGGCCACAACACCTACATCAAGGGGTTCATTCCCAAGGGGAACACCAGTATCTGGGAAAACATCCAGGATTACCTGTCCAGCTACGGGGATTCGACGACCAAGGACTACGTACGGGGCAAACGGGTGAAGCAGTTGTTTTTGCCGGGCGGCCCCTACTGCCGGTTCCCCTGGCGGTATGTGCCCGACCGCGTTCCCGCCTATTTCGAGCCCAACCGCATCGCCGAGGACTGGCCGGATCCCGACCCGCACCTGCGGATCGAGCACCGGTGGGTCGAGGGCGACGCCAAGTACAATGACGAGACGAAGATCTACGCCGAGACTCTGCAGTTCAAGCTGGTCAAGGCCGGGGAAGTGATGCAGTCGGGGTTCCCCATCGAGCGGTATCCCGAGTTCTCGCTCTGCTACGGCAACCACCGCAATCCCGAGAGTTTCGGCGAGAAGTTCGGCGAGTTCTTCAAGAAGATCGGCCTGGCCTGCTGGAACGTGGTGTCCTTCCCGGCGCGGTGGGCCTACACCGGCATCGAGGCGGGCATCCGGGCGATCTTCCAGCCCAAGGACCCGTCGGTGCCGGGCGGCATCGACGAGAAGAACCATCTGAACCTGTATCCGACCAACTACAAGGACTTCAACAAGGTCACGACGATCCGGCTCAAGAGCGTCGATGACATCCCGAAAGACCCGGTCGACGGCAAGACCTGGGTGCTGGACGGCTGTTACTCGCTCGACTCGTTCATCACCCGGGGCGACGTGCTGTATCGCGGCAAGGGCATCATCTACGTGGGGATGTACAACACCGACACGAACCCCGACGGAAACTTCGTGATCGGCGGGAGCATCCTGAAAGACCCGGCCCATCGGGCGACCAGCCACCTGACCCTGGCCTACTACCCTGTGCAGATCGAGAAGTCGACGGGCCGCATCGGCTGGCCCGACTTCGACCGGGCGCAGATGGTCATCGACGGCTACGGCAAGGTGATCCAGGCCTCGGTCTTTTCCCTGGCGGGCATCCGCACCACCGGCGGGGTCCTGGAGGACGACGACTACCGGAACCTGGGCATGGACCCGGCCGCCACGCCGGCCGCCTGGAACACGGCGTTCACGGCCGAGAAGATGAACCAACTGCAGTCGAAGGTGAATTCGATTTTGGGGAACTACGTGAACTTCTTCGTGAAAAAGGCGCGGCTGGACGGCGACCTGTGGATCTTCCACGACATCCAGAGCCCGTTCTACTTCGCGGACGCGGGGAACGGGGTGTATAACATCAAGGTCGACTACGACGAAAAGGACGAACTGATGGTCCATTCCGTCTTCCTGAGCCCGAAGATCCAGCACCTGTTCTTCTCGGGGGCCAGCCAATGACGCCCGCCCGACGGCGGTGCCGGCGCGGGTTCACGACCCCGGAACTGCTGATGACCCTGGTGGTCTTCTCGTTCGGTCTTCTGCCGCTGATCGTGCTGTTCCAGAGCAGTCAGAAGACCACCGCGCAGGCGAAGAACCTGATGGTGGCGCAAAGCCTTGGCCGGACGATCATCGACGAGATCCGGGCCCTGGGTTTCGACGGGATCGTCCAGGAGAACAAGGAACCGACCGGGGTGTTCCACGATTTCAAGGAAGTGTCGGGCCGGCTGGTGGAAAGCGACCCCGATTCGATGGAGTATCCCGAGTATTACAAGCGGTTCAGGACGAAGGTCTCGGCCGACGCCGACGACGAGAAGAACCCGAAGAAATTCCGGATCGAACTGGAAATCAAGTGGCGGGAGCCCGACCGGGAGTTCAGCCTGGGCTTCGGCACGGTGGTGGTGAAGTATGGTCCCAAGTAGTTTCTGGCGGCGGGCCTTCACCCTGACGGAGATGATCATCACCGTCCTGATCATCTCCTTTCTGATGGGCTATGCCTGGAAGATCTGGCTGGGCGGCCGCGAAACGACGCGGCACACGTTGTCGCAGAGCCAGATCCAGTCCGATTCCCGCATTTTCCTCGACCACCTGGCGCGGGACATTGCGGCGGCCTACCGGTTCTACACCGTCAACCCCGAAGAGAAGAAGTTCGGGTTCTACAGTTTCCAGATCACCCGCACGCCGACCGACGAAATCTTCTTCAACACGCTGAACGGCGCCATCAAGCCGGCGGACGAGTATGCGATCAACGTGCTGAAGATCGAGTATGCCTGGGCCCCTGACGGCACGGTGAAACGATCGCAGGTGCCCGGCTATCTGAAGTTCATCCGCAACCCGATGGTGTTCACCGAGGGACCGGCCGCCCAGTACGTGGGCACCGAGAACGAGAAGCACGAGAAGGTGGTTCTGCGCGACGTGGCCGACTTCGAGTTCAAACCCTACCAGCAGGTTTTCAAACGGACCACGACCAACCCCACCGAACCGCCCAAGGTGCAGGTGGTGCCGGTGCCCCCCACCGATCCCAAAAAGGCCCCGCTGACCACCTTCATCACGTTGCGCATCCACAACAAGATCGACGAAGTCGGCAACCGGCGCGACGAGGAGCTCGACCTGGTGGGCAAGTTCTACAGCCGGGTGCGCCTGGCGGAAGCGGCCTACCCCGGCTATTTCTGCACCACCGACGAGTACAAGACCTTCTGAGATGATCCTCAATACAGAAGAACGACGCTGGCCGACGGTGATCTTCATCCTCGTGCTGTTGTTTCTGGTCTACAACTTCCTGAACACCATCTTCCGGTCGGACATCAAGCGGTTCGCCCACGACCGGATCTACGTCGATTACACCACGTACAAGAAGCCGCGAACCGGGCCGGCCGACTCGTCGCCGGGATACTCGCCGGTGTTCAGCAGTCGGGTGGCGGAAGCGAAGCGGACCCTCAACGAGGGGCGGGTCGAGGCGGCCATGAATGCCTATTCCAGCCACATGGCCGACCGGATGAGCCGGATGCCCGCCGACCCGGTGCCGATCAAGCCCCGCCGGGTACCCGAATTCGAGGAGATGCGGACCCTGGCCGCCGTCGATATTCCCGAGATCAGCGAGGCCAAGGCCTTTTTCGCGGCCGGACGGTATGATGCGGCCATCTCCACCATCAACGAGATCCTGAACAACCTGCCGGAAAACGACCTGCACCACCGGTCGCAGTTGTACGATACGCTGGCCGAGAGCTATTTCGCGCTCAAGGATCGCGACGGGTACATCACCAACAAGGTGAAGTATCTGCAGTGCATGCGCCGGGTGCGGGCGGCCGCCCAGAAAGCCTACCCCGCCATGAACGCCGATGCGATCGGGGCCTGGATCTCAGCCGAAGAAGCGACGCGGCAGTTGCTGCGCATCCGCACCACCATCGGCGGGGCCCCGGACACCCCACAAAAGGCGGCGATGCTTCTGCGGGCCGAGCTCGACGCCGAGGTCGCCCGCGCGCTCAACTAAGAGGCGAAGGGTTCACCACAGCGACACAGAGGCCCCAGAAGAGGCCAGGGACGGGAAGATTCTCCTGCGAGGGCATCTCCTGAGCTGACGCGGTCCTGGTTTTCCCGCTTGTGGAAAGGCGGATTCCGAGGCTGGCCGGTCCGCTGGTTCCCAGCCAAGCCTGGTTTTCGGTTGTCATCGGAAGCTTTTCCCCGTCCCCACAGCCGCAACCTGGTGGAGCTTCCCTTCCCCCTCTCCTGCTTGGCTCCTGATCCTCTGACTTTCCCGGCTGAGTTCTCTGTGTCTCTGTGGTGATTTTTCTTCCCAAGAGAAGAGCCGCGCGGCTGATTGGCGGCCGCGCGGCTCGGAGAGACGGTCAGGGATCAGTCCTGGGGTTCGGAGGAACCGGAATCGTTGGAGCGGTGGGGAGCCGGGTGGTCACCACCCTGAGGCTGGCCTTCGTGGCGGGGGCGGTGGTCACCGTGGTGGGGGCGGCGATCGCCATGGTGGGGCCGGTCACCGCCGCCGTGGGGGCGGCGATCCCCGCCATGGTGGGGGCGGTCACCGCTGTAGGGGCGCCGTTCTCCGCGGTCGCGGTCACCGCGAGGGCGGTCACCGCGATCGCCGCGGGGAGGGCGGTCGCCGGACTCCTCCGCCGGGACGCCGCCGGGAGGCGGTTCCAGCAGAACCTTGCGGGAGAGATTGACGCGGCCCTGGCTGTCGATCTCGATGACCTTGACGGTGAGCTCGTCGCCGATGTTGCAGACGTCCTCGACCTTGTTGACCCGGGCGTGGTCGAGCTGGCTGATGTGGACCATGCCTTCGATGCCGGGCAGGATCTCGACGAAGGCGCCGAACTTCATGATGCGCTTCACCTTGCCGGTATAGGTCTTGCCGATCTCGGCGTCCTCGGTGATCTGGCGGATCATGGCGATGGCCTTCTGGGTGGCTTCGGCGTCGGGGCTGATGATCATGATGCGGCCGTCGTCGCCGGTGTCGATCTGGACCTTGAATTCCTCCTGGATGCGGCGGATCATCTTGCCGCCGGGCCCGATGACGTTGCGGATCTTCTCGGGGTCGATCTCGATGGTGACGATGCGCGGCGCGTAGGGGGACAGCTCGGCGCGGGGCTGGCTGATCGCCTCGTTCATCTTGCCCAGGATGTGCAGGCGGCCGGTGCGGGCCTGCTGGAGGGCGGTGCGCATGATTTCGAGGGTGACGCCGAGGATCTTGATGTCCATCTGGAGGGCGGTGACGCCCTTGGCGGTGCCAGCCACCTTGAAATCCATGTCGCCGAAGTGGTCTTCATCGCCGAGGATGTCGGAGAGGACCTTGAAGTTGTCGCCCTCCTTGATCAGGCCCATGGCGATGCCGGCGACGGCGGCGCGGACGGGAATGCCGGCATCCATCATGGACAGACTGCCGGAGCAGACGGTGGCCATCGAGGAACTGCCGTTGCTGGAGAGGATTTCGCTGACGATGCGAACGGTGTAGGGGAAGGTCAGCGGGTCGGGCAGGACGCGGGCGAGGGCGCGCTCAGCGAGGGCGCCGTGGCCAATTTCACGCCGGCCGGGGCCGCGCATGGGCTTGGTCTCGCCGGTGGAGAACGGGGGGAAGTTGTAGTGGAGCAGGAACCGCTTCTTGTATTCCTCGTCGATGCCGTCGATGATCTGGGAATCGGACTGGGCGCCCAGGGTGACGACCCCGAGGGACTGGGTCTGGCCGCGGGTGAAGAGGGCCGACCCGTGGGTGCGGGGCAGGAAGCCGACGGCGGCGGTGATGGGCCGGATTTCGGTGAGGGAGCGGCCGTCGATGCGCCGGGACTCTTCGAGGATCATGCGGCGCATCTCGGTGTAGATCATGTTCTCCTGCAGGACGTGGGCGGCCTTGGCCTTGTCGGGGGCCTTCTCCTCGCCGTAGACGGCCAGGAGTCTGGCGCTGAGCTTCTCCTCGAGTTTCGCGAACTTCTCCTTGCGGGCGGTCTTTTCGGCGGTGTTGAGGGCATCCTTGATGTCGCCGAGGATGGTCTCGCGGACGAGGGACTCGAGCTGGGGGTCGGCCGGCGGGGGGGTGACGACGGATTTCTTCTTCCCGCACTTGGCGGCCAGTTCCTTCTGGGCGGCGACGAGAATCTTGATCTGGGCGTGGGCGAGGGCCAGGGCCTCCAGCAGTTCCTCTTCGGTGAGTTCGTTGGAACCGGACTCGACCATGGTGATGGCCTCGTCGGTGCCGGCGACGATCATCTCGAGGTCGCTGATGTCGCACTGCGCCGGGGTGGGGTTGATGACCAGCTTCCCCTCGATCTTCCCGATGCGGACGGCGCCGACCGGGTTGGTGAAGGGGATGGAGGAGATCAGCAGGGCGCAGGAGGCGGCGTTCATGGCCAGGATGTCGACCTGGTGGATCAGGTCGTAGGAGAGGACGAAGGACACGAGCTGGACGTCGTTGTGGTAGTGCTCAGGGAACATCGGCCGCAGGGGGCGGTCGATCAGGCGGCTGGTCAGGATCTCCTTGCCGGTGGGTCGGCCTTCGCGCTTGAAGAACCCGCCGGGGATGCGGCCCGCGGCGTAGGTCTTCTCGAAGTAATCGACGGTCAGGGGCAGGAAGTCACAGCCCTCGCGGACGTTCTTGCTGGCCACCGCGGTGGCGATGACGACCGAGTCACCCGCGCGGGCGACCACGGCGCCGTCGGCCTGGCCGGCCATGAGGCCGGTCTCGAACGTGATGGTCTGGGTGCCGACGGTCGAGGCAACGATATGTACGGGTTGTTCCATTCTCTGTTCTGATCCTTACCGGCGGATTCCGAGCTTCTTGATGAGAGCCTGGTACCGGTCGAAGTCCTTGTTCTTGAGGTAGGTGAGATGCCGCTTGCGGGCGCCGATCATCTTCAGCAGGCCGCGGCGGGAGTGGTGGTCCTTGGGGTTGTTCTCAAAGTGGGAGGCGAGGTTGTTGATGCGCGTGGTCAGGATCGCCACCTGCACCTCGGGGGACCCGGTGTCCTTTTCGGACCGCTTGTAATCGGCGATGACCTTGGTCTTGGACTCTTTGTTGATGGACATGACTGAACTCCTTGTCTGATATCGAAGACCCAAGAATCGACCGCCTGGGTACGACCCTAGGTCTACTGACGGTCACTATACCACAATCGGAACCCGATGGAAAGCGGAATTCCCACGTCACCAGGGCAGGAGGAGGGCCGCGACCACGCGGGAAAGGCCGGGGGGCCGCGGCAGGACCCGGCCGGCCAGGGGTTTCCGGGCGGGGGGCGCGCGGGGGACGGACATCCGGAATGCCTGGGGGGGGCAGTTCCGGTATTGACATCGCCCGGCAGGCGGACGATAATGGGCGAGCGCTGGGGGCCACCGACCCGCCCGCGCAATTCCCACCAGACGAAGCGCTTGACGACAGCCGCCGTTGCCGCCCCTTTCCTCCGGCCCCGCGCCGGAGTCTCTGGTCTTGCGGGCCGGGGGAAGGCTGTGGGGCGCCATTCCCATTGAGGACGGAACCAGACGCATGGAAACCATCACCATCGAGAAAATGACCTACGGCATCGACGCCCTCGGCCACCTGAACGGGAAGGTGGTCTTCGTTCCCTACGGCGCGCCCCGCGACAAGGCGGAGATCGACATCCTCGAGCAGAAGACGGACTACGCGCGGGCCTCGCTGACGCGAATCGTCGAGCCGTCACCGCACCGCCAGCTGTCGCCCTGCCCCAACTTTCCCGAGTGCGGGGGGTGTCACTGGCTCCACCTGTTCCCCGAGGTGCAGAGGCAGGAGAAGGAGGCCTATCTGAACTTCCTGGTCAAGCCGTTCGCTCCGCGCAAGGTCTACCCCATCGAAGGGCTGGCCGACACCCGCTACCGCAACAAGATGGAGCTGAAGGTGCAGTGCCGCGAGGACGGGACGGTGGTGCTGGGCAACTACAAGTACCGGACGCACGACGTGGTGAGCCTGAAGGGCTGTATCGTGCAGTGCGCCCCCAACATGGCGATGTACGAGGCGTTCCGGGCCTTCCTCGAAGCCGACCCCGAGCGGCGGATCGCCAGGAACACGCTCGAAATCATGGTTCGCACCCTTCCTCCGCAACAGCACGCCCTGATCACCCTGCGCGAGGCACCTGACGAAGCCGCCCTGGAGGCCTTCCGGGGTTTCTTCAACAACAACGCCTCGCTGGGCCGGCTGGAGATCGTGGCACAGAACACCTCGTATCTGACCCTGATGCGGGAACAGGAGCCGTTCACGTTCATGAAGCGGCAATGGACCGTGTCGCCGCGGTCCTTCTTCCAGAACAACCTCGAGGGGGCGGAGGCGATCTTCTACACCCTGCTGACCGTCCACGAGGCGGTGCCGCAGAAGGGCAAACTGCTCGACCTCTACTGCGGGGTGGGCATCCAGACCCTCCTGCTGGAGAACCGGTTCGAGGAGACGGTGGGGGTCGAATGCAACGACGACTCCTATCAGGACGCCCTGCGGAATCAGAAGATCAAGGGGTCGAACCGCACCCGGTTCGTCTGCCGCAAGGCGGAAGCCATCTTCGGCACCCCCTTCACCAAGGGGGTCATTGCCGCCCTGCACGTGAACCCGCCGCGTACCGGCCTGTCACAGCGGGTCCTGCGAGGGATGTCGGGCATCAAGCCGAAGAAGATCACTTACCTGAGCTGTAACCCGATGACCTTCCGGCGCGACGCGCAGGCCATCACGCGAATGGGCTACCGGCTGGAGCAGGTGCACGCGTTCGACCTGTTCCCCGGCACCTACCACCTGGAGATCCTGGGAACCTTCGTTCGCTAGGTCTCCGGAACCGGCCACCGCAGACTCGGGCGGGGGAGCCGCGGGCGGCCGGGCGGAATTTGGTCATGTGTCCCCGAGATTCCCTGCTATAATGGCCCAACCTGGTCGGAAACGGGGAGAGGCATGCTGATCGCGCGCATCGACGAGTTCCATTTCCGGGTGGCGGGCATCCTGCTGGCAGGACTGCTGGCCGCCGGCGGGCTGGCGGGCGTCTTTTACCTGATGCCCTACACCGAGGATTGGCTTCCCGTCTGGGTCGAGAAGGGGAACCTGCTGGTCGGCATCATCGAACAGCACCGCCGGAAGATGGGGACCCTGCCCGTCGAACTGCCCGCCGAGTACATTCCCCCTGATTTTCCCGGCCTCGTCAAGGTGCGGTATTACCCGGGAATCAACCCCGACGGCTCGGACTACTTCAAACTGGTGTTCTACATCCACCTGCGGGAGAGCCTGACCTACGATTCCCGGCATCCTCCCGTCGCCACACCCAGTTCGGGAGTCATGCGAACGCTGGGGAACTGGGTCTACCAGCGGAACTGAGAGGGCCGCCGGGCCCGGCGGCGGTCGGTTTTGTCCCCCCGGGCCCTACCGCGGCGCCGGCGCTGGCGGCGGGGGGGGAGCCCTGCCGGCGGCGGGCCG
>CAZKPI010000107.1:0-10838 GCA_964554555.1 uncultured bacterium | reverse complement strand
CTTCTCCTTCTGCAGTAACTGCCCCTGCACCTGCAGAAGCCGCTCCTGCGCGGCATGCAGTTCCCGTACCATCCGGTTGAAACTGCGTGCCAGCGCCCCTACCTCGTCCCGCTCGCTCTGGAAGGCGGTGTCGTCGAGGGGAAGCTCCTGCCAGTGGCCGTCGGCCACCCGCTCGATGCCGCTCTGCAGTTTCTGGAGCGGGTTGAACAGCCGCCGGCCCAAAAAGAAACCCAGCACCAGCAGTCCTGCCACCTCCAGCACCGCCAGCCGCACCATCAGCGAGTTCACCCCCGTCCGCGACAGGGTTGCCAGGTCCGCCTCGTAGCCGACCAGCAAAACCGGCCCGCCCTCTTCCAGGGGTTCGGCCCGCAGGCGCCACAGCCGGCCGCGATGCAGTCTCTGCTGGGTGGCCGGCACTCCCTCGAACTCGCGCAGTTCCGCCAGGGGCGGACTGTCGGGCGACCGGTCCAGCAGGCCCTCCGCGTCCCACAGCGCGCAGAAGGGAACCGGGAGGGGGGGCGGCCGGCGCGCCGCCACCACCAGCAGGGGCGAACCCGCCGCCCGGCTGGCCCCCACCAGGTAGGTCGATCCCGACAGGGGACCGGCCCTGGCCAGGCGCACCGGCCAGCGCTGGGAGGGGGAAAACGGCCCCTCGAGCCGGACGGCGGGATACAGAAGGGGGATCCCTTCCCGGTAGACTTCGATCCAGTCCAGATCCAGGTGGCGCTTCAACTTCTCGGCCACGGCCAGGGCCTCTTCCAGGCCAACCGGGGAGAAGTCGAGAACGGCCATGGCCTCCCCCACCTGCCGGGTCATCGAGGCCAGGGCGGTATGCGCCGCCGCGTAGGACTGCAGAACCTGCCGGCGCAGGCCCTGCAGTTTCTCCAGGTCGGCCGTTTCCAGGGAAAAGCCCAGGGTTTGGGCCGCCCAGAAGGAGGTGGCCGAGGTCAGCAGGATGATCAGAACCGCGAACCCCAGGCCGATCTTCAGCTGGATGCTCATGCCGGCCTCAGGGCCGCCCGGCCGGGGGCAGTGGACAGCAGAAGACCTCGCTGACCGCGTGTTTGTCCGGGCCGGGGGCCGGCACTCTCTCGCCGGTGGGGACGAACCCCACGCGGGTCAAAAACTTGCTCACCCGCAGGTTCGTTCGCGGCACCTCGACCCGCAGGTGGGTCCCGCGCGGCCCGGGCGGCAGTCTCTGCAGAAGCAGGCCGAAGGCCCGGGTGCCCAGGCCCCGGTGCTGGCTTCCCTCCTCCAGCACGAACTGGTGCAGATGAATGGTGTCCGGTCGCGGATAGTGGCGGACCAGGCTGAGAAACCCGATCATGCGCCCCTCGTGGAAGATGCCGTAGACGTACTTGTCGGCGTGCGTCAGGTCGGGAGGCAGATAGGCGAACAGGTTCTTCGCCTCGTCAGGGGCGGGCCGCCGCCCGAACACCCGGAAATGGTATTCGGGCGCCTCCTCCAGCACCCGCTGGATGGCGGCCACCTCGGGTGGCCTGCCGCTGAGCTCCCGCAGTTCCAGGTCCTCCATCCGTCTCCCTGTGGCCGTGGCCGGCCTTTCCGCTCCACTATACCCCGGCCGTCCGCCCCTGACAAACCCCGCCCGCTCTCTTCGCCCTGTCTCCTGGCCCCAACCCTTCCCCTCACCCGCTTCCGCGCCCGCCGCGTCTTTCCCCGTCCGCTGAAGATCCCCGTCCGCCCCTTCTCCCGTTTCCCCCCTTGTCCTTTTCGCACCAAAAGGACTTTCACCCCCCCTCCCGACGAGGAACCGCCCGCCAGAAGAGGCGGGCGGTTTCAGGGAATCGACCGGGACGGGGGTCAGTAGGTGACGAGTTTCGCGAACGACTCGGGATCGAGGCTGGCGCCGCCGACCAGGCCGCCGTCGATGCCTTCCTCCTTCATGTAGGTGGCCATGTTCTCAGGCTTCACCGAGCCGCCATACAGGATGCGGATCTTCTCTGCCGCACTACTGCCATACCGGCTGTGGATGAACTCCCGGATCAGGGCGATCGCGTCGTGGGCGTCCTTCGCCGAGGCGTTGCGGCCCGTGCCGATGGCCCAGACCGGCTCGTAGGCAATGACCATGGTGCCGATCACCGTTTCGGCCACGCCCTTCACGCCGAGGTCCATCTGGTTCAGGATCACCTGCTCGGTGAGGTTCTTCTCGCGTTCCTCGAGCTTCTCCCCCACGCACAGGATGGGAATCAGGCCGGCCTTGATCGCCGCCTGCACCTTCTTGTTGATCAGCTCGTCGGTTTCCCCGAACACCCAGCGGCGTTCCGAATGGCCGAGGATCACGAACTCGCAGTGCAGGTCCTTCAGCATGACCGGCGACACCTCGCCGGTGAAGGCGCCCTTCTCCTCGAAGTACATGTTCTGCGCTCCGAGCAGGATCGGCGAATCCTTCCGGGCCTGGTCCACGGCGTAGATCAGCGGGGCCGGCGGGCAGATCAGCACGTCGCGGTCGCGCACCCCGGCGATCTTCGGCAGGAAGCTGGCCACGAAGGCCTTCGCCTCCTGCTGGGTCTTGTGCATCTTCCAGTTGGCGGCGATCAGGGGCCGTCTGGCCATGGGTCAGGCCCCCCCGACCATGTTCTTGATGTCGCGCGAGAAAATCTCGATGCCCGGCAGGGTCTTCCCCTCCAGGAACTCGAGGCAGGCGCCGCCGCCCGTCGATACGTGGGACACCTTGTCAGCCGCGCCCATCTGCTCGATGGCCGCCACCGAATCACCGCCGCCCACCACGGTGGTCGCCTTCAATCCGGCCAGGACCTCGGCGATCTTGCGGGTGGCCTCGTCGAACGGCTTGGTCTCGAACACCCCCATGGGGCCGTTCCACAACACCGTCTTGGCCTTCTTCAGCTCGGCCGTGAACTTCTCGACCGTCTTGGGACCGACGTCCAGCCCCATCTCCCCTTCGGGAATGGACTGGATGTCGACGGTCCTGGTGGGAACCCCCGGCTTGATCTCGGCCGCGGTCACCACGTCGATGGGCAGAACCAGGTTCTTGCCGGTGGCGCGCGCCTTCTCCAGGATTTTCTTGGCGACCTCGATGCGGTCGGCTTCACACAGCGACTTGCCGATCTGGTGGCCCATCGCCTTCAGGAAGGTGAAGGCCATGCCGCCCCCGATGAGGAGCGTATCGACCTTGCCCAGCAGGTTCTCGATGACCAGGATCTTGTCGCTGACCTTGGCTCCGCCCATGATGGCCACCATCGGCCGCTCCGGCGTGCCGGTCACCTTGCTCAGATAGGTGATCTCCTTCTCCATCAGGAAGCCGGCGTAGGCGGGCAGGGTGTCGGCGATGCCGGCCGTCGAGGCATGGGCCCGGTGGGCGGTGCCGAACGCGTCGCTCACGTAGATGTCGCCCAGAGAGGCCAGGGCCTTCGCGAAAGCCGGGTCGTTCTTCTCCTCGCCCGCGTGGAACCGCAGGTTCTCCAGCAGAAGAACCTCGCCGTCCTTCAGGGCCTTGGCCAGCTTCGCCACCTCGTCGCCGATGCAGTCGGGGGCGAACGTCACGTTCCGGCCGAGCAGTTCCTGGAGACGCTGATGGACCGGCTTGAGAGAGAACTTCGGGTCGGGGGTTCCCTTCGCCTTGCCCAGGTGGCTCATGACGATCAGCCGGCCGCCCTGGTCGAGGATGTGCTTCAGGGTCGGAATCGCCCCGCGGATGCGGGTGTCATCGGTGATGGCGCCGGTGGCCTTGTCCAGCGGCACGTTGAAATCGACGCGGATCAGGACGCGCTTGCCCTTGAACTGGATATCCCTGATGGTCCGGAACATGGATCTGGATGCCTCCTTGTTTGCAGTCGGGAGCGGGGTGGGGGAGCGAACCTCCCCGGGGGGACAGGGAAAACCGGGCGGCGGGGCCGGCGGCCGCGCGGGACAGCCGGCCCCGCCGCGCCGGGATTACAGGGTCGCCATGTATTCGATCAGGTCGAGGAGCTTGTTGGAATAGCCCCATTCGTTGTCATACCACGACACGATCTTCACGAAGGTCGGATTCAGCATGATGCCGGCCTTGGCGTCGAAGATCGAGGTGCGGGGATCGCCGTTGAAGTCGCTGGAGACGACGTCATCTTCCGTGTAGCCGAGGATGCCCTTCAACTCGCCCTCGCTGGCCTTCTTCATGGCCGCCTTGATCGCCTCGTAGGCCTTGGCGGTGTCGGGGTCGGGAGCCTTCTCCAGGCGGCAGGTCAGGTCCACCACCGACACGTTGGTGGTGGGCACCCGGAACGCCATGCCGGTCAGCTTGCCCTTCAGGGCCGGGATGACCTTGGTGACGGCCTTGGCGGCGCCGGTCGAGGACGGGATGATGTTGGTCGAGGCCGCGCGCCCGCCGCGCCAGTCCTTCTTCGAGGGGCCGTCGACGGTCTTCTGGGTGGCGGTGGTGGCATGGACGGTGGTCATCAGGCCCTCGGCCAGGCCCCAGTTGTCGTGGATGACCTTGGTGATCGGCGCCAGGCAGTTGGTGGTGCAGGAGGCGTTCGACACGATCAGGTGGTCACGGGTGAGGGTCTTGTGGTTGACGCCCATGACGAACATCGGGGTGTCGTCCTTGGAGGGGGCGGAAATGACGACCTTCTTCGCGCCGGCCTTCAGATGGGCCTCACAGCCGGCCTTGTCGCAGAACAGGCCGGTGCACTCGGCGATGAACTGGGCGCCGACCTCGTTCCACTTCAGGGCGGCCGGGTCTTTCTCCCCGGTGACGCGGATCTTCTGGCCGTTGACCACGAGGTTCTTGCCGTCGACCCCGATGGTCCCCTTGAACTGGCCGTGAACCGAGTCATACTTCAGCATGTATGCCAGATACTCGGCGTCGAACAGATCGTTGATGCCGACGATCTCGATGTCGGGACGCTGCATGGCGGCCCGAAAAACCAACCGACCGATGCGACCGAAGCCGTTGATGCCGATCTTCTTGGCCATGGAAAGAACCTCCTGATGGTTTGAGATGTGGGGGGAATATACCACGAACCCCGGAAAAAGATAAGCCCCGCACAGGGCGGGGCTTGGTGCCGGAACATGACGGCCTGACTGCCGCGGGGGCTCAGTCTTTCAACTGCTCCTTCAGGGCGGCCAGTTTGTCGCGCATCAGGTCGCCGATCGTGTCGGAGAAACCCTCGTTCGACTGCTGTTGGAACTTCTTCAGTTCGCGCTGTTCGGTGTCGAGGACGGCTTCCTTGATCGACAGCTTCAGCTTGCGGTTCTTGCGGTCGAGCTCCAGGACCTTGACGGTCACGACGTCGCCTTCCTTCACCGCTTCACTCGGGTGCTGAACCCGGACCTGGGCGATCTGCGAGATGTGGACGAACCCGCGCACGTTCTCGGCCAGTTCGACCTCAGCGCCGCTGTTCTCGATGGCCACGACCTTGCCCTGCTGGACCGAGTTCACGGGGAACCGCCTCTCGATACCCTTCCAGGGATCGTCACTGACGCGCCGCAGGGACAGACCGATCTTTTGCTTCTGTTTGTCGAGCTCGTACACCGCCACGGTCACCTGGTCGCCGACCTTCAAAACCTCGGCCGGATCCTTCACGTCGTTCTGCCAGCTGAACTCGGAGATGTGCAGTAACCCTTCCAGGCCGTTCTCGAGCTGGACGAAAGCGCCGTAGCTCACCAGGTTCTTGACCACGCCGGTCAGCACGTCGCCGATCTTGAACAGTTTATCCAGATCGTTCCAGGGATCGCTGGTGGTCTGCTTCAGGCCAAGCGACAGGCGGCGGTTGTGGGAGTCGATGTTCAGGATCTTGACCTCGACCTCCTGGCCTTTCTCCAGGATTTCCTTGGGGTGGTTGATCTTCTTCACCCAATCCATGTCGGAGATGTGGAGCAGGCCTTCAATGCCCTCGGCGATCTCGACGAAAGCACCGAATTCGGTCAGATTGTTGACCTTGCCCTTCACCACGTCGCCGATCTTGAACTTGTGCTCGATGTTTTCCCAGGGGTGGGGGAGGGTGTCTTTGTAGGAGAGGGAGATCCGCTTCTTGGTCTTGTCGATCTCCTTCACCAGGACGGTGATGACGTCGCCGGACTTCACGATGTCCTGCGGGTGCCGCACGTTGCGCGCCCACGACAGGTCGGAGATGTGGACCAGACCCTCGACCCCTTCCTCGAGCTCGACGAAGGCGCCGAAGTCCATCAGGTTCTTCACCTTGCCCTGGTACTTCCGGTTGACCTCGTAGCGCTGGTCGACGGTCCCCCAGGGGTCTTCCTTCTTCTGCTTCAGGCCCAGGGCGATCTTGCCCTTCTCGTTGTCGATCTTCAGGATCTTCGCCTCGATCTCCTGGCCGGGCTGTACCACCTCGCGCGGATTGGCGATCACCGACCAGCTCAGGTCGTTGCGGTGGATCAGGCCCTCGACGCCGTCACCCAGATCGATGAAGGCCCCATACTCCACGATGCGGGAGACCACGCCCTTGATCAGGTCGCCGGGCTGGTGCTTCTCGAAGATCTCGGCGCGCCGCTTACTGCGCATCTCTTCCACCACGGCCCGCTCGGACACGACCACGTTCTTCCGGCGGCGGTCGAATTCGGTGACCAGCATCGGGAACGTCTGCCCGATGCTTTCCTTCACGTTCTTGCCGTGCGACAACTGGCTCTGGGGCAGGAAGGCCCGCACCCCGCCGATATCGACGTTGTAGCCGCCCTTGATCCGCTCGCGCAGAACACCATCAATCGGGGTGTGGTTCTTGTGCGCTTCCTGGATCTGGTCCCAGGCGTCCAGTTCGCGGGCCCGGCGGTGCGACAGGGTCAGCTGGCCGCGGCCGTCGTCGACGCTCTTCACGTAGACGCGGATCTTGTCCCCGACCTTGAAGCCCTTCACGGTCTCGCTGTCGAACTCCTCCACCGGGATCACGCCGTCGGTCTTGTAGCCGAGATCGACGAAGATCCCCGTGGGGGACAGGTCGATGATCGTGCCGGTGACGATGGCACCGTTCCGGATCGTTCGGAACTCCCCGCCGCTCATTTCTCTCTCGAGGTCCTCCATCGTCATTTTGGATTCATCTCTCTCTGGGGTGTTGGCGGGCTTGACGACGTCTTCCATACGTTCCTCCATCCGGATTTTGGCAGCCTTGGCTGTTGCGATTTCGATGATGCGGTCGACCACCTGATCGATGGTCAGATCCGTGGTATCCAAAAAAGTCGCCCCGTCCGCCTGGCGCAGGGGCGCCACTTCGCGGTTGGAGTCGATCTGGTCCCGGCGGGCGATCTCTTCCATCAGGGCCTCGAGGGTGGTGGGGAACCCCTTCGCCTGCAGTTCCCGGAGCCGGCGCTCCGCCCGCTCGCGGATCGAGGCGGACAGGAAAATCTTCACCTGCGCCGTCGGGAACACCACCGTGCCGATGTCCCGCCCATCGACCACCCACTGGCCGTGGGAGCCGATCTTCTGCTGAAGGCGGGTCATGCACTCACGGACCTTCGCGTCCTTGGCGACGTCCGAGACGTGGCGGGTCACTTCCGGGGCGCGGATCGCCTCGGTCACGTCGCGGCCGTTCAGGAACACGCTCGGCAGGGCCGAACCGGGACGCTCTTCAAAACGGATGCCTGAACTTTCGGCGCAGGCCTGCAGACGCGGCTGGTCGTGGAAATCGATCCGTTCCTGCAGGGCTTTCAGGGTGACCGCCCGGTACATGGCACCGGTGTCGAGATAGGAGAACCCAAGCTTCTCGGCTACTTTTTTGGCAACGGTACTCTTGCCTGCTCCGGCCGGGCCGTCGATCGCGATGATGCTATCGGCTGGCCCCTGTATGCGACGATGGGCTTCCAAAGCTGAACTGCCAACTCCTGCGGACGTTCGCCCCACAATTTGGGAAGGTATGGGCGATTGGGTTCGACAAGCGTACACCATTTCGGGCCGACATGCAAGCAAAATGTGCGAGGGAGGATTATGGGAAATCGGCATCGGGGGCGAGTGCCACAATTTCCGGGAGCCTCATCCCGTCATCTGCCGGAGAACCGTCTCGAACCCGGGGAACGAGATGTCCAGCCATTGCGCCTCGCGGAGCAGGGTCGTCCCCGTCGCCGCGGTGCCCAGGATGGCCAGCGCCATCGCGATCCGGTGGTCGCCGTGCGGGTCGCTCCAGGGCGGCGCCACCGGCCGCCCCCCGCCCGGCAGGGCGAATCCTTCGGCGGTCTCCTCCAGGGCCAGCCCGAACCGGCCCAGCTCCACCGCGAGGCTTCGGATGCGGTCGGATTCCTTGCGCCGCAGTTCCCCCGCCCCCTCCACCCGCGAGGGGCCTTCGGCCAGCGCCATGGCTACGGCCAGCACCGGCAGTTCATCGATCAGCCCCGGCACCTGGCCGGCCTCCACCCTGACCCCATGCAGACCGCGGCCGGTCACTCGCACCGTCCCCACCGGCTCCCCCCCGCGCTCGCCTTCGGCCAGCACCTCCACACCCGCCCCCATCGCCTCCAGCAGGTCGAGCCAGGCCACGCGCGTCGGGTTCAGGCAGATGCCGCGCAGGATCACCTCGCTCCCTTCATGGATGGCCGCCCCCACGGCGAAGGCCGCCGCCGCGCTGGGGTCGGCCGGCACCCGCAGGTCGAGCGGCTCGGGAACCGCCGGCCCGGTCACCATGATCAGGGAGCCGGTCCGCGTGCAGGGCACTCCGGCCCCCCGCAGCATGGTTTCGGTGTGGTCGCGGGTCACCACGGGTTCCTCGACGGTGCTCAGGCCCTCGGCCGCCAGCGCCGCCAGCAGAAGTGCCGACTTCACCTGCGCCGAGGCGACAGGAAGACGGTAGGACAGCGGCCGTAACGGGGACCGTCCCTGGATGCAGAGCGGCAGGAACTGGTCCCCCCCCCGGCCCCACAGCCGCGCCCCCGTTTCCCGCAGGGGCTCGATCACCCGCGCCATGGGCCGCCGGCGCAGTGAGGCATCACCGGTCAGCACGGTCAGGCCCGGCAGGCCCGCCGCCACTCCCGCCAACAGCCGGGCCGTGGTGCCCGAATTGAGGCACGGCAGGGGTTCCTGGGGCTCCCGCAGGTGCGCCGCGCCCCCCACCCCTTCGATGGTCACGGTGTCCTCGTCCGGGCGGTCGATCCGCACGCCCAGCCGCACCAGCGCTTCCCGGGTGGCCACGATGTCCCAGCCCGCCGCCAGCCCCCGCACCTCGCTGGGCCCGCGCGCCAGCGCCCCCACCAGCAGGGCCCGGTGCGAGATGGACTTGTCCCCGGGCAGGGCCGGCGTGCCGCAGAACCGGCGGGCGGGCGTGATTTCCAGGTTCCGGCCCATGCCCCTTCCTCTGCCGGTGCGGCGCCCCGCCCCTTACAGGGGCTTGTTGGCCATGATGGCCAGGATCTGCGCGTCGGTGCCGACCATGCCGGGGGCGGCAATCAGGCCGATGTTGCGCAGGCTCTCCCCGACGGTGGCCCCCAGCACCCCGTTGGAGCTGGGCAGGCTCACCCCGTGCAGGGCCATGAAGGCCGACTGGAAGGCCGCGTCGACGGCCGTGACCAGCTTGACCGAACAGCCCACCTTGGCGCCGTCGCAGATGATGCCGGTGATGCCGCCCGCCATGTTGTTGACGGCCGCGGTGATTGTGCCCAGATCACCCCCCAGCAGGTAGCTCACTCCCGCCGTCAGGCCGGTGCCGGCGCAGACCACGCACCCGCACATGGCCGACAGCGTGCCGGTGTGGTGCTTCAGGATTGAGGTGGTGGCGTTGGCCAAAGCCAGCGCCTCGGTCAGGCGGGGCTCGGCGATGTTGCGGACGGTGGCCAGCACCGACAGGGGCAGGGTGATGGTCAGCCCCTGGTTGCCCGACCCGCCCGAGGTCATCACCGCCAGGTCACAGCCCGACATGCGCGCATCGACCGCCGCCGAGGTCAGCATCTTGGCCCGGGTGATCACGTCGTTGGCCAGCCACCCCTTCTGGATCAGCGTCCGGTAGGCGGTCCCGATCTTCAGCAGGCCGCCGTTGCCCAGGCCGGCCTCGGCCACCTTCCGGTTCATCTCCACCCCGTCCTGCAAAAACTCCCGTACCTCGTCGGACAGCCGGGGAAGCGCCTCGACCAGGTCGGAAAACGGCGCCTCGGCCAGCGCCCGCCGTACCTCGAGGACCTTACTGCTCTTGCCCGCGTCGTGGTCGGGAGCCTCGTGGATGACGGTACCGTTGCGCTCCAGCAGGGCCACATGCTCGTGGCTTCCGGTGATGACCGCCCGACCCGTGCCGCCCCGGGCCCGGGCCACGCAGTCGATGTGGAGTCCCTGCCGTGACTGGTCGATCTGCAGGACCACCCGGCGGGCCAGGACCATCGCCTGCGCCCTGGCCAGCCATCCGTCGTCGATGTTGGACAGCAGGGTCAGATCGGGCTGGGGGGCAGGGGAATGGCTCCCCAATGCCGCCGCCAGCTCGATGCCATGCGCCCCGTGGGTGCCGGGAATGCCCACCTCGACGGCGTTCTTGAACAGGTTGGTGGACAGCTTCACCTCCAGCGTTTCCACCTCACCCCCCGCCAGGCGGGTGGCATGCGAGGCCGCCAGGGCGATCGCCACCGGCTCGGTACAGCCGGTGGCCGCCTTGATGTCGGTGCGCAGGGCCTCTTCCAGGCATTCCAGGGCGGTCATGGATCCCCTCCGGAAACGGTTTTCAGGAATGTAGCACGGCGGAGGACCGGGAGGCAACGAATTCAGGGCGGCAACAGGGCGCCCGCCCGCCTGGGAACGGCGGCCAGAGCGGGAGGAGCTCCGCTCCTCCCGGCCGCCTCGCCAGGGGCCGATGGCCCCTGCACCCGTGGTATCCGCCTGGCGAAGGCGCCGCGTTCGCCAGGCCGCCCGCCCGCTGTCGCGGCCCCCCCGGCCCAACCCCGTTCCGCCCGGCACCAAGAGG
>CAZKPI010000106.1:10694-10903 GCA_964554555.1 uncultured bacterium | reverse complement strand
TTCAGTGCTACCGCCATCTGTTCTACCCAGCCATGGCGGAGGGTTCGGCGCCGAGGCCCGCCTCGGCCACACCACCATTGAACTGCCGAACACCAGCGACTCCCCGGGCAACGGCCAACTGAACATCCGCCGCGCCCTCTACGCCCAGAAAAAGCTCCTGGCGGCCGGCGACCAGCCGGATGCCCCCGCCTTCGTCCGCGATCAGACCC
>CAZKPI010000106.1:3627-10600 GCA_964554555.1 uncultured bacterium | reverse complement strand
GATGAGCCCCTGGTCTCCTGTATCCGCCTGGGCATCGAGCAGGGCGTCTTCATCTACCGGGAGGGCGACCTCGTCTGGGGGAAGGGGGATCCCGCCCCCACCATCAAGGTGAGCGAGAACGCCTTCGTCCACACCTTGGCCGATGCCGGCCAGCGTGGCTTGTGGCCCCGCCAACCCAAGCCCGAACCCGAGCCCGAGCCCGAACCCGCCGGCGGCCCTGGTCAACAATCACCCGGGAAAGGGGCGGTCAAGGGCGGCGCCAAGCCGCACCCGGCCCCGCCGCCCAGGCCGCCGGCCCAGATCTCCGCAGAGGGACCGCTCCGCCAGGCCCTGGTGGAATTGTTCGAAAAGGCCCGGACCAGCAAGATCAAGGCATTCGCCCGCCTGGGCATCAAGTTCTTCGAGACCAAGGGGGCATGGAACATGCATCAGACCATGGCCACTCTGCGGGATGCCCAGGTGACGTGCCAGTTCGAGGCCACCATGACCGCCGAGGGGGTCAAAACCTTCTCGGTGGGCTTCACCGGCGACCTGACCAAAGCCAATCCGGTGAAGCAGTTCCTCGAAGCCCAGTTGCGATCAGCCACCGAGCAGGACTTCACCGGGTTCTACGATCTGCGGTTCGCCGCCCCGTATCCCACCTCCGGGGACAAGGCCGAAACCCTCATCGCCACGCTCACCAAGTACGGTGGCGGTGAGGCATTCGTCGAAGCCGAAGCCGACCGCGACGACCCCGGAAAAGGTGACGCCAGATGATGACCACTGCCGCCCTCCGATCCCAGGCCGGAAAGTCCGATCGGAAGACCCCGCCCCGGGATGGCCTGGCCACCCTTCGTCCGGTCTACGAGCTACGGATGAGCGCCGGGCGCGATGGCCCGGAACTGTCCATCTGGCAGTTGCCCAGCGCCGCCACCCCGCGTCTGACCGGCCCTGAATGCGCGGCCACGCTGAAGGGGCGGGTCCTCGAACTGGTCGAGGCCAGGGTGCTGAGACGCCTCAAGGCGGCCGGGGTCAAGGTTCCCGACCTGAAACCCGGCCAACAGCGCCAAGCCCCCATCGACGAGGAGCTCGCCCTCGGCCTGGGCCTCCTGTTCAGGGTGCTGGCCCCGATGCGCTCCATCGAGCGGATCCGGCAGGTGACCGAGCAGATCGAGCAGATGAACCGCGAAGAAGCCGGCTACTGGCTGGGGATGACCCTTCACCGGAAGAATCCCCGGCGGGTCCTGTTCGCCCTGCGGATCCTCCTGACCACCGCCCCCCCGAGCAGGAAATGAGATCGCCCGCCCAGATCCTGGAACTCCTCCAGGAGCTTGCCGTCCGACCGGCCGACGACCTCGAAGACCAGGATCTCGACTTCAAGGAGTGGAACACCCGCAGTCGCGACGACGCGGTCAGCCTGGTGGTCGAGATGGCCGTCTGCATGGCCAACGTGGAAGTGCATCGCGGGTATCTTGAACGTGGTGGAAGCGGCACCGGAACCTACTGGACCCTCCGCCCCGATCTGCATCGCCGCCTGGCCGGCCAGGGTCACCCCGAAAAGAATCGCCGGCTCGAGTTCGAGGCGGCGAAAGCCCGGGTTCACAGCGTCCTCCTTCAGCGGCAGAAGCGCGGGGAAGGGGGCCTGACCAACGCCGAAGTCCGCGCCTTCACCCATCTCGACCGGCAACAGGTTCTCCGCTTGCTCCGAGAATTGAAAGAAGAGGGATTGGTGGATATCGTCGGCCGTGGCCGAGGGGCCCGTTTTCTCCTGAGGTCCGGGCGACTGTGAAATGGCGGTTGGAAGGTGATTGGCGCGGAATTGCGACATTGTCGCAATTCATTGATGCAAATCGCAACTCTTTTGCATCGCCATGGGAAAAAAACGCCATTCCTGACGCAATCGCCTGAAAGTTGGCCAAGAAGGTGGGCGCAAGGAAGAGAACCCGGCAAGAAAAAGGTGAACAGCCATCAAGTTCAGAAACGGTTCGGAAAACATTCCTGGGCGGGGCGTCATGGACACCCTTCCGTTATCACTTGGATCGGTCAGGGGTTCGACACATGCCCCAGACTATCCAAGAGATCAACATCACGACTGTAACAGAAGCAATCGATCGGGTGGCCGGTCTCCTCAATGGCAGTCTGACAGGTATGAAAGACGCGCTAGATCAACGTAACCAGGAGCAGGAGCTGACATGAGCCCCACAGGTGTGTCTCACGAACGAGGTGTCGAGATGAAGTCAGGGAGCGTTGGAAGGCGGTTGATCGAGGAGTGGATGCCGATCGCGGAGCTAGGAATTGAATCATTGCGGGAGCGGACACCGATGACGCCATTTCCTGCACCAAATCGGCTACACGTCTGGTGGGCGCGGCGGCCGCTGGTGGCCAGCCGCGCGGCGATTCTGGGGGCCCTCCTGCCCGCTGGCGCCGACAAGAAGAAATACCTCCACCTCCTCGGCATCCACGGCGACCCCCTGGCTGCCCGAAAGCGAATCGCCAAGGCCACTGAAGATGGAGTCCGATTGGGAAAGGATGCCTATGGGTATCCCCGCGCTTTCGGCTACACCCCGAAGGCTGTCGATTTGGATCAGAGCGGCATGAGGGGCAGTAGCTGTGGGGCCGCTTCGCTCCTCGATCCTACGGCTGGGGGAGGAAGCATTCCTTTCGAGGGGCTTCGGTTGGGCTTGGCGACGTTTGCCAACGACCTCAACCCCGTCGCGTGGTTGATTCTTCGAACAACCGTCGAGTTTCCAGCTTTGTTCGGGAAACGACTATTGGAGCGTTTTGCCGAAATTGGGGGAGAGTTTGTCCGGCGAATGCAACAATCGATGGGAAGGTTCTATCCAGACGAGCCTCGGGGAAATTGTATTCCTGATGGGTACCTTTGGGCGAGGACGGTGAGGTGCCCGTATTGCGATGGGGTGGTGCCGTTGAGCCCGAACTGGCGATTGGATGGGGGAGGCACCGGGGTGCGGTTGATCCCCGACACCAGAAATCCCCACAACCGGCACATTCGGTTCGAGATCGTCAAGACCCTGAAAGAACAATCGCCCGGGACGGTGAGCGGGGGGGATGGTCTGTGCCCGCTCCCCGACTGCGGCAGACCCATCGATGGGGATGAGATCAAGAAGCAGGCCCAGGAAGGCAAGATGGGCGAACAGCTCTACGCCATCGTCTACAAGGAGCAGAAGGTCGTCGGCCACACCAAGGCGGGCAAACCCAAGATCAAGAACGAGCGCGGCTACCGCGCCCCCCGCCCGGAAGACGATGTGCGCGAACAGGTGCGCGCCGCTCTCGACGCCAAACTCCCCGAATGGCAAGCCCGGGGGATCATCCCTGATGAAGAATTCCCCGAAAACAGCAACGATGATCGCCCCCGCCAATATGGGATGCCTCTCTGGCGAGACCTGTTCGCTCCGCGCCAGCTTTACGGGCATTGTGTGGGCGTCGAGGTCTTTCACGACCTCATCCACGAGCTGGGCGGCCCCGACAAACTCTCTGACCTCGACCGCGCCGCCTTTGTCTACCTCGCCCTGGCGATGGACAAATTTATCAGTTACAACAACAGAAGAAGTCGATGGCATCCTGGCCGGGAAGTAATGGCCCAAATTTTTGAGAGACACGATTTCTCTATCGCGTGGTCTTCCGCCGAAATGGCCCCCACGATTGCCGGCCTCGGGTATGACTGGGCCATCGAACAGACCGCCAAAGCCCTCGAAGAGCTGATCGAGCTGGTGGGAGGCCCGACCGGCGATCACCAGCCGCCCGCGCCCGGGCAGAAACGTTTGATCCATCAACCCAGCCTGACCTTCCACGATGCCCCCGCGCGCCCCGCCCCCAGGATCACCATCACCTGCGATTCCGGCGATCGGCTGACGCACCTCGCCGATGCCTCGATCGACGCCATCGTCATGGATCCCCCCTACTACGCCAACGTCATGTATGCCGAACTGGCCGACTTCTTCTACGTCTGGCTCAAACGCACCGCCGGCCTCCTCTTCCCCGAACCGTTCGCCGGGTACCTCACCGACAAAGACCGCGAGGCCGTCGCCAACCCCGCCCGCTTCAAGGAGTTCAAGCAGGTGCGCGGGTCGGGCGGGGCCGACAAGCGGGCCCGGCGCGACTACCAGGAGCGCATGCAGGCCATCTTCGCCGAGTGCCGCCGCGTGCTCAAGCCCGACGGCATCATGGTGCTCATGTTCACCCACAAGGCGACCGGCGCCTGGGACGCCCTGGCCAAGGGCCTCATCGAAGCCGGGTTCATCATCACCGCCAGTTGGCCCATCAACACCGAGGCCGAAGGCTCCCTCCACATCAAAGACAAGAACGCCGCCAAAAGCACGATCTTCCTGGTCTGCCGCCCCCGCCTCCACGATCCGCACCAATCGACCACCTACTGGGAAGAGGTCGAACCCGAAGTCGCCCGCGTCGTCCAGGAACGGGTGCAGAGCTTCCAGGACAACGGCATCCGGGGCGTCGACCTGTACTTGGCCAGCTTCGGCCCCGCCCTCGAGGTCTTCTCCCGCCACTGGCCGATGCAGCGCGGCCGGGCCATCCAGAAGCCCCCGCCCGTGAAAGGCGCCCAGCTCCAGCTCGAAGAAGAGGAAGAGTTCGACCCCTACGCTGTCCGTCCCGAAGATGCCCTGCTGGCCGCGCGCCGCGAGGTGAAGCAGTGGCGCCTCGCCCGCCTGGTCGAGGTCCAGCGCAAGGCCCACCTCGACCCGGTCACCGAGTTCTATGTGCTGGCCTGGGATGCCTTCGGCTCCGTCCAGTTCCCCGCCGACGAAGCCCTCAAGCTGGCCCGGGTCGTCGGGGTCAACTTCGACGCCGCCCTGCGCAACCACGTGCTGATGGTGAAAACCGATGACGTGATCCTGTTCGACAGCACGACCCGGGCCCAGAAAGGCAACCTCCCCAAGACCGGGGAGACCCTCCTCGACGACCTCCATATCACCGCCCACCTCGTCCGCACCGCCACCCTCGAAGCCGCCAAGGCCTACCTCGACCGCGCCGGCCGCCTCCACGACCCCAACTTCCACCTGGCCCTCGACACCATCCTCCACGTCCTGCCCGCCCCCCGCCTCGCCGCCGGCAGCAAGAGCTCACCCATCACCCTGGCCGCCGCCGATGCCGAAGCCCTCGACAAGATCCGCCAGTACTGCTTCGCCAAGGACGTCCAGCCCCCCAGGCAGTGGACCATGGAGTTCGAATGAGAGGAACCTGCCGATGACCGACGTGCTCGAAGTTCGCCAGTTCGCCCACCTCGACCACGCCCGCCTCGAGTTCGGCGATCTGACCATCCTGGTCGGCGCGCAAGCCACCGGCAAAAGCCTTCTTCTGCAATGGCTGAAAATGGCCATCGACACCAGCGAGGTCTATCGCGCCCTGAAAGAATCGGGGAATGACGTCAGTTCAGGCGAGGCCCTGCTCGACCTGATGTTCGGCTACGGCATGGCCAAAGGCTGGCGAAAAGACCAGACCACCGTCCAGTGGAACGGCCAGCCCATCATTCCGGACGCCTGGCCCAGACAGCTCAGGAGGACCGGCGGCGAGCCGGCGATCGGCCGGGTCTTCTACATTCCCGCCCATCGGGCGTTGTTGCTGGCCGAAGGCTGGCCGGCGCCCTTCCTCAAGCTCACCGCCGACACCCCGGTGGTCGCCCGGCTGTTCAGCCAGACCCTCTACCAGCAGTTCAGCGGCCGGCCCGCCGCCGACCTGTTTCCCCGCCCCCGGCAGTTCAAGACCCTGATCCGGCAAGCGATCGATCAGGCCGTCTTCCATGGCGGCAAGGTCGCGTTGCGCAAAGATGGGTTGAAATACCGATTGGCCCTGCATCTGCCCGGCGAAGTCGAACTGCCCTTCATGACCTGGACAGCCGGCCAACGCGAGTTCACCCCTTTGCTGCTCGGCCTGTATCATCTCATGCCGGGCCAGCGCCTTCTCAAGCGGAAGGAAATCGACTGGGTCGTCATCGAAGAGCCCGAAATGGGTTTGCACCCCAATGCCCTGCACGCGTTCCTGCTGATGGTTCTCGACCTCCTGTGGCGCGGGTATCGCGTCGTGCTCTCCACCCATTCGCCGCTCGTGCTCGATTTCGCCTGGTTCCTCCTGCGAGTGCAGGCCACCTCGCGCGACTGGCGCCACCTCAGACAGGGCTTCGAAGTGCCAGCCAGTAAACCGATGCGTGAAGTCCTGGAACACGCTCTCGCCGCCAGTCTTCGCGTGTTCCACCTGAAGTATGGCCCCACCCCAGGCCGGATCGTGGCGGAAGATATCTCGCCCCTCGATCCGGCCTCGGCCTTCCCCGGCGAAGCCACCTGGGGCGGGTTGACCGAGTTCAGTTCGAAATTCGGTGAGGCCGTCTGCCTGGCGGCCAATGCCGCGGAGGGGTCGTGAAACCCAGCTACCGGCTCACCCTGCGCTCGGCCTTGCGCCCGGACAGTATCTTGTATCCATGTCTCCGGGAAGGCATCCAGGCGGTGCGCGCTTCTGACAGGTCGGCGCTCGACGAGGCCTTGCGCCCTCTGATCGCGGACAGCCTCGATTTCGACACGGCTCTGGCGAAGGCACATCCGAATGCTCCCCGCTGGGATTACTTCGTGTCGTTCCCATCGAAGGGTTGCCTGTTCGGCCTGGAGGTCCATCCCGCCTCCGGCAGGAAAGAGGTGGAGGCGGTCATCGCCAAGAAAACATACTCAGCGCCATTGATGAAGGCCGCTCTGCATTCCGGGGGAATTTCCTGGTGGTTCTGGGTGCCGACTCGCCAGGTCGGCCTGTCACCGATGGATCGAACGAGACGGATCCTCCAGCAAAACGGCATCACCCTGGTAGCCAGGGAGGTTTCCCCGCATGACCTGCCCTGACCTGCGTGAAATCCAGTGGCACCCTTCCTACAGCCACGAGGATGGGGATCTCGTTGCCTCCTTCTACGAGCCGGCCTTGCGCCGGGGAGTGATCTACCGTCGGGTCACCGGCTACTTTTCGGGGGGCGTGCTGG
>CAZKPI010000106.1:0-3617 GCA_964554555.1 uncultured bacterium | reverse complement strand
CCCGGGGCCTCCTCGGTTTGCTGAGGAACGGAGGCCGGATGGAACTGGTGACCGGCTGTACCCTGACCGCCGAGGACGTGGCCAGGATCGAACAAGGCCTGGACCTGCGGGAAGTTCTGGCCGCCCGCCTGGCCGGCGCGCTCGCCACACCCTCTGAGGTTTCGGATGACCAGCGGGAGCATCTGGGGTGGTTGGCGTGGATGGTGGCCCACCGTCTTCTCGATATCAAGGTGGCCATCCCCAAAGGGCATCCCGGGAAACCCCTGGCCGGGGTCGGCCTGGTCCATGCCAAAATGGGTTTGATCACCGATGCCTCCGGCAATACGCTGGTCTTCTCGGGGTCGCTGAACGAGACCGAGGCCGGCTGGAAGCACAACTGGGAATCGTTCTCGGTGAGTTGCTCCTGGCGAGGGGAATGGGACCAGAAGCGGATCGCCAAGGCCGAAGCGGATTTCGCCGCCCTCTGGACCAATACCGCCAGATCGGCGGAGGTGTTCGACGTGCCGGACGCCATCCGGAAGCGCCTGCTGGCCTTCATCCCCGCCAATGACCCGCGCCTGGTGGGGGGGGAGGCCGACCCCGCCCCCCGATCATCTGCCCCCGCGGTACAAGAGGTCCCGCCCCCGCCTCCGGGGAAACCGGATCTCAGGCCCCGGATCTGGGGCTTCCTGCGCGACTGCCCGCGCCGCCCGGCCGACGGCCATACGGTGGCCATCGTGAGCAGTACCGTGGAACCCTGGCCCCACCAACTGCGGGCCTACCAGCGCATGCTGGCCAGCTGGCCGGTCAGGCTGTTGATCGCCGATGAGGTCGGTCTGGGCAAAACGATCGAAGCGGGCCTGCTCATCCGCCACCTCTGGATCAGCGGCAAGGCCTGCCGGATCCTCATTCTTGCGCCCAAGGGCGTCTTGCGGCAATGGCAGGGCGAACTCTACGAGAAATTCAACCTGCTGGTCCCGATCTACACCGGGCAGACCCTGGTCCGCCCGGCCCATCACGCCGCCGCCGGTCCGCTCGAAAGACCGGCCGGGGCCACCGTCTGGGCCGATGAACCCTTGTTGTTGGTCTCCAGCCAGCTGGCGCGGCGGCGCGACCGCCAGAACGAGCTCCTGGGCGCGCCGAACTGGGATCTGATCGTCTGCGACGAGGCGCACCACGCCCGGCGGCGCGGCGCCGGCACCGAGCAGGAGGGCGGCGCCAACCTGTTTCTGCGCCTGCTCCGGCAGTTGAAAGACAAGACGGCATCACTCCTGCTGATGACCGCCACCCCCATGCAAGTGGCCCCGGTGGAAGTGTGGGACCTGCTCGATCTCCTGGGATTGCCTCCCGAATGGACGGCGGAGGTGTTCGTGGAATTCTTCGAAACCCTCCATCGGGCGGAGAAGGCGGAGGATCTGGCCAGGTTGGCCGGTTTGTTCCGGGCTTGCGAACGGGCCTACGGCCCTCTCCCCGAGTCCGAGATCGACCGGGTGGCCGAACAGCTCCAGTGGACCCCCATCGACCGCAAGAAAATCATGGATGCCCTCAGAACCACGGCTGGCCTGATTCCCCTCAAACGTCTCACGGACAAACAGCGGGAGGGAACCAAGGCCATCCTGAAGATCGGCAGTCCGGTGCGGGCCCTGATGTCACGCCACACTCGAACGCTGTTGCGCGAGTATCACCGGCGGGGACTGCTCACGAAGAACGTCCCCCGGCGCGAGGTGACCGACCTGCCCGTCGTCATGAGCGCCCAGGAACGAGCTCTGTATCAAGCCGTGGAAGAGTACATCACCACGACCTGGAAGGCGGCCTCGAAGAAGCAGAAACCGGCCGTCGGGTTCGTGCTGACCGTCTATCGCCGGCGGATGGCCAGCAGTTTCCACGCCTTGCGTCAGACCCTGAACGCCAGCCTGGAGCGCCTCGACGCCCGACAGCCGCCGCCCGACCCCCGACGGGAAGCGGCCATGGACGAAGACATGCCCGACGACACCGAAGGGGAATTGTGCCCCATCGAGAGCCCGGAAGAAGCTTTCGACGAGGTGCGGACCATCGAGAAGCGGGAGGGCATCCTCGATCTGCTCCGGGGCATCGCCAGGCTTGGCACCGACACCAAGGCCATCCGCCTGGAGCAGGAAATTGGCCAGCTCCTCAGGGGCGGTTTTGACGCCGTGATCGTGTTCACCCAGTATACGGACACGATGGACTTCCTGAAGGACTTCCTGGCGGAACGGCTGGAGGTGCCCATCGGCTGTTTCAGTGGTCTCGGCGGCCAGTATCGTGACAGCTCCGGCGCCTGGGTCACCTGCACCAAGGAGGAGATCAAGCGCTTTTTCCAAACCCGGAAGATCCAGGTCATGATCTGCACCGATGCCGCAGGAGAGGGTCTGAACCTGCAGACCTGCGGTGCGCTGGTCAACTACGACCTCCCGTGGAACCCCATGCGGGTGGAACAGCGGATTGGCCGTATCGACCGCATCGGACAGCGGTATCCCGCCGTGCGGGTTCTCAACCTCGCGTATGCCGAAACCATCGAGGCCGACATCTACTTCGCCCTCAGCCGGCGCATCAGCCTGTTCAACGGCGTGGTCGGCCGCCTCCAGCCGATCCTGGCCCGTTTGCCCATCGAGTTCGAGCGGGCGGTGCTGACCGGCCTCACCGAACCGGCCCAAACCCGCGAGGCGGTCGTGAATGGGGTCCTGGACCAGGTCGACCTGGCGAACCAGGCCGCCTTCGACATCGACGCGGTCAGCGACGCCGACCTGCACCCCCCGGACCTGCCCCCCCCGCCGGTCACCCCCGGGGACCTCGACCGGATCCTGCAAGATCCCGCCCTGCTCCCCGACGGGGTCACCTGCCGCCCGCTGGATCCCCAGACCTATGCCCTGCAGGTCCCTGGTATGACCGAGCCGGCTCGGGTCACCACGTCGCCTGCGATCTTCGACGACCATTTCGAAAGCCATCAACTCCTCTGGCACGGAAGCCCGCTGTTTTCCAGCGCCGTAAGCCTTGGGGGAACCGGTGCCGGGCCTGCCCAGGATTCAAGCGAGAACGGGGGTCTTACCGAAGTTGCCCTCAATGACCTTCTGGATCGAGTCCCAAAACCACCGACGGGCGAGGGATGACACTCCATGCGAGAGACAAGAAAAGAAGTCTCGGACAAGGTTTATGACAGGATCTCGAAGAAGGCCGCAAAGGTGCGCAGAGCCCCAGAAGAATTGTGCACCGACAAGATCATCAAGGAGTTCTCTGGCCAAGAGGGGAGACCTCCCGAAACACCGGAAACATTCATGGGGCGAAAATTGGTCATTCGAGCCTGTTGCCTGCATCTGTTTTTCGGGTTGCTGGCACACAGCGTCCTTGATCTGGCGCGTGTTTGCTGGTGGACCGTACAGGGAAGACGGTCGGTTTTGGCATTCATGCAACAACCGCAATATGATATAAGAGTTCATGAAGCTGGCTGGCCCATACTGGATGTCCTGCGTCATGCCTGATGACACTTTCCCCATCCACCCCCCTGACCACTACCTCACCTACCGAGCTTCGAAGGCTCGAATGTAGAAGGAAAGACAGCGCATGAGCACGATCACCCACCTCCCCCACTTCCTCACCGAGAAGGGCAGTGTGCCCGCTGATCT
>CAZKPI010000105.1:6098-10929 GCA_964554555.1 uncultured bacterium | reverse complement strand
CCTGGCCCTGCTGTTGACCTGCCTGCTGTCTGCCGCCCTCCGGCCGGCCGCCGCCGAGACCTTCGGCAACCTGTCGATCGAGGCCGAGCCGATGTATTCCGAATCCCCCACGCACGGCTACCTCGACTACCGATTCATCATCGTCAACCGGTCGACCGCCCAGGGCCACGAGGTGACCCTCGAGTTCAGCCCCGACGGCTCGGTCAACCGGTCCTCCGACATCGAGACGATCCGGCGCGTGGTGTTCGTCGGGCCCGGGGCGGAGGTGTCCGTCTCGCTGTTCCAGCCCTGCCTCGCCTTCGACGGCGATTCGGTCAAGGTTGCCATCGACGGGCGGCTCCAGGCCAACGTCCTGCCGGTCCGTTCGGCGCTGACCTACCTGCGCCGCGACCGCAACCCGCTGGTGTTCATGGACCGCAGTCTTGATCTCGACGTCATCGAGGAGAAGCTGGGCATCAAGGACAAGGAATCCTATTCCCGCGACCTGCACGTCACCGAGTCGGCCGCCCAGATGGGCAAGTGGCCCGCCTCCTGGCTCAGCTACACCCGCTACGACGGCGTGATCGTGGCGGCCCGCGAATACGGCGGCGCCCCTCCCGAGGTGAAGGGGGCCCTGGTGCGCTACGTCGAGGCGGGGGGCAGTCTGCTGATGATCGGGGACGGCGAGGTGCCGGCCCCCTGGTCGGCCGCGCCGCCGGCGCACCGCGACAGCCTGCGCACCTGGCCGGTGGGATTCGGCCGCTGGCACGTCTTCCCGGGCGGCCAGCCGCAGTACATGTCCGACGACCAGTGGCGCGAGGTCCGCAAGAGCTGGGAGGAAGCCGCCTACTTCTGGTCGACCGAGATCAGCGAGGAGGAGGCCAACCGGCGACTGCCGGTCACCGAGGGGACGGCCATCCCGGTGCGGGCGATGTTTTTTCTGATCTTTGCCTTCACGCTGGCCATCGGCCCGGTCAACCTCTGGATCCTGTCGCGGATGAAGCGCAAGATCTGGATTTTCTGGACCATCCCGTTGTTCTCCCTGGCGACCTGCGCCGTGATCTTCGGCTATGCCGCTTTCGCCGAGGGCTGGAACATCACGGCCAGGACGGTCTCGTTCACCGTGCTTGACGAAACCTCGCACCGGGCCACAACCATGGCCTGGGCGGGCTTCTATTCCCCCCTGACCTACAGCGACGGGTTCCGGTTCTCGCCCGACACCGAGGTCACCCTGTGCGCCTCGGCCTACCGCTACAACCGCAACGCCCGCGGCCGCGAGATGGACTGGGGGCATGTTCTGCACCTCGGCCAGGGCTGGCTGGCGGCGCGGGTGCCCACCCATCTCATGGTGCGGCGCTGTGAAAGCCGGCGCGAGCGGCTGACCACGAAGACCCTCGCCGACGGCGGGGTGGGGGTGGTGAATGGGTTCGGCAAACGCATCAAGCGTCTCTGGTTGTGCGACGCGGCGGGGGAGATCCTGTCCGGCCGGGATCTGGAGCCCGGGCAGGAACGGCGCCTGTCGCGCGACAGCCGGTCGACGGCCGGCCGCCCCTACGAGGCCCTGCGCGACCTCTACACGAACGACTGGCTGACCCGCACCCGCGAGGCGGGGCGCGACCCCGGCCGCCTGCTGACGCCCGGCACCTACCTGGCCGAGCTTGAGGCGGCGCCGTTTTTCGAGGTGCCCCTGCAGAATCCCAACGATCTTCGCGAAGAATCGGTGGTCTTCGGGATCATGAAGGGGGACGGGGAATGAAGCTGGAAGTGCGTCATCTGCGCCGGCTGTACGGCGAAACGAAAGCCCTCGACGACGTCTCCTTCACCATCGGGTCGGGGGAGATCGTGGGGTTCGTGGGCCCGAACGGGGCCGGCAAGACCACCACGATGCGCATTCTGTCGACCCTCGACGAGCCCACCTCCGGCGATGCCTTTCTGGAAGGCGTTTCCCTGCTGGAGCATCCCGAGCGGGCCCGGGCGGTCATCGGCTACGTCCCCGACTCCCTGCCGGTCCATCGCGACATCACCATCCACGAGTATCTCGACTTCTTCGCCCGGGCCTACGGCATCGGTTCGCGCCGCCGGGAGAGCCTGATCCAGAGCCTCGAAGAGTTCACCAACCTGATGGGCATCCGGGAAAAGATGCTCGGCGAGCTGTCGAAGGGCATGAAACAACGGGTCAGTCTGGCCCGCGCCCTGATCCACGACCCGCAGATCCTGCTGATGGACGAACCGGCGGCCGGCCTCGACCCGCGCGCCCGCATCGAACTGCGCGAACTGGTCCGCGTGCTGGCCGGCCGCGGCAAGGGAATCCTGATCACTTCCCACATCCTGACCGAGCTGGCGGAGATCTGCGACGCCGCCCTGATCATCGAGCAGGGCCGTCTCCTGCGCTCCGGCACGCTTGCGGAAATTACCGCCCCCGAGCGGACGGGGCGGGCCATGCTGGTGCGCGTGGTGGCCGACCACGCCCGCCTGGCCGAGGAAGCCCTGCTCCTGCCCAACGTCCGGGAGGCGCGGCTGGTCGGCACCGACGTCGAGATCGACCTGGACGGTGACGACCAGGCTTGCGCGGCCCTGCTGGCCGCCATCATCGGCAAGGGTTTCGCGGTGGTGGAGTTCCGGCCCCGCCTGAGCAACCTCGAAGCGGTGTTCATGAACGTGACGAAGGGGGACGTGCAGTGAGGAGGCCGGCGGCCAGGCAGGGCGTGCTCCTGCCCGCGGCGGCGGGGGGCCGGCCGTGAGGATTCTGCAGGCGGTCTACGAGCGGGTCGACGATGCCCTCAACCCGATCGTGGTCAAGGAACTGCGCCAGGCGGTGCAGGGGAAGTTCATCACCGGTATCCTGATCCTGTTCCTGTTCTTCCAGATCGGCACCCTCGCTTTTTCGCTGATCGACAAGGCCGCCACCAACAACTTCGATCTCGGCCGGGAGACCTTCGTCGTCCTGATGACCTTCGTTTTGCTGGCGGGAACCCTCGCCGTGCCGGTCTACAGCGGATACCGGTTCGCCACCGAGCGCTCCGATCTCGACTCCGACCTTCTGTTCATCACCACCATCACGCCGCGCTCGATCGTGCGCGGTAAGTTCCTGGCCGCCTTCGCCCTGGTCATGCTGTTCTACTGCGTGAGCCTGCCCTACATGACCATCACCTATTTCTTCCGGGGCATCGACCTGCTGTCGATCTTCGTGCTGGTCGTGCTCAGCCTGGTCGCGGTCGGCCTCAACATCGCCATCTGCCTGTTCATCGCCTGCCTGCCCCTGAATTTCGCCCTCCGGATCGTGGTGGGGCTGGGGGCCCTGATGCCGCTGTTCTGGGTGTTCGGCCTGTCGGTGGCGATGACCAGCGAGTTCTTGCGCATGGGTATCGGCGCCCGCCTGCTCACCTGGGGGCTGTGGGAGGACATACTGCCGGTCCTGCTGTTTCTCGTCTTCAGCCTGGGCATGCTGTATGTGCTCTCGGTGGCGGCCATCTCGCCGCCGGCCACCAACCGGGCCTACGGCATCCGCCGCTTCGTCACCGGGTTCTGGGCCCTGTCGCTGGGGGTCATGCTGGCCTATTCGGTCAAGGCCGTCAACGCCCGTCCGCTGGGGGCCTGGATCATCATCGTCACTGGCCTGCTGTGCCTGGCCATCCTCGGCGCCGTCAGCGAACGCACCTGGTGCGGGCGCCGCGTGGCCCGCACGATTCCCACGAACTTCCCGGCCCGCTGTCTGGCCTTCCTTTTCTACAGCGGCTCTGCGGGAGGGCTGGTCTGGGCGATCGGCCTGATCGTCCTGACCCAGGTGGTGCCCGTCGCCCTGCTCGACGCCTGGGGGCTCGGCGGCCTGGATCTGGGCTACAACTTCGAACGCGAGCGGGAGGGGATCGTCGCCCTGGTGCTCTACGTGATCGGCTACAGCCTGCTGGGCGCCTGGGTGCGCCGGACCTTCTTCCCCGAACGGATCCCGGCGGCCTTCACCTGGTTCCTGGTGGCGCTGTTGGCCGGGATGGGCGGGGCCCTCCCCCCCATCCTCGGATTCATTCTGTTTGGTTCCGACGAGGAGGGATGGCTGTTGGGGAACCCCTTCCTCGGCATGCAGAACGGTTCCTGGCGGGAGACCAGCCTGCTGTTTGCGGCCGGCTTCGCCGGGCTCATGCTGGTCATGCACCTTCCCTGGATGAAAGCGCAGTGGGACCGGTTCCGGCCGGTCGGCGAAGGGGCGGTCGATCTCGATGATGACGTCCCCGCGCTCCCCACCTGAGGCCGGTCATGGACTTCGCCGTGGCGGCACGCGACCTGACGGCCTGGGTGGACGACCGGCTCAATCCGCTCCTGGTCAAGGACCTCCGGCAGGCCTGCCGGGGCCGGTTCTTCCAGGCGGCGGTGCTGATCTTCCTGTTCCTCCAGCTTCTGGTGCTGTTCGCCGCCATGGATGGGGAGATTCGGAGCAATTCCATGCAGGCGGGGTGGGAGGTCTTTCACGCCATGCTGCAGATCCTGGTGGTGACCACCATGGGCATCATGCCGCTGGTGATCGCCTGGCGGCTGAACCAGGATTTCGCTCCCGGAGAGCAGGACCTGTTTTTGATCACCGGCCTGACCCCGCGCCAGATCATTCACGGCAAGGTGGTCTCGCCCATGGTGCTGACGGCGATGTTCTACGCCCTGCATTCCCCCCTCGCCACCCTCGCCGTCTTCCTGCGGGGCATTGATTTCCCCACCATCTTCGTCATCCTTGGCGGGGGCTTCCTGTTCACGGGGCTGATCTACCTGCTGGTCGTCCTGACCGCCGTCGGGCCATCCCGCCAGAATTCGGCGGCGGGAATGCTGTTGATCGGCGGCTGGTTCCTCTACATGGCGAACCTGGCCT
>CAZKPI010000105.1:0-6088 GCA_964554555.1 uncultured bacterium | reverse complement strand
ATCCAGTCCGTCCGGCGGCGCGGGTTCACCGGCTGGGGGGACCTGGCGGGCACCTATTGGGAGCCCTTGTTGATCATCATCCTCCTCGGCGGGGTGGCCTACGAGATGGCCATCGCCCAGGTCAGCCCGCCGGCGGCCAACCGCTCCGGCGGCGCCCGGCGGTTCATTTCCTGGTTCTTCGGGCTCACCTTCGTCCTGACCGTCGTTCTCACCTGGGCCGGCGGCAGTCCCCAGCCGTTCGAGTTCTGGGGGGGTCTGCTGACCGTCGTGGCGGTCTTCGCCCTTCCCATGTCGGCCGCCGACCGCCTCGAACCAGGGCGGCGCGTGCTGGCGGAAACCCCTGCCGGGCCGCTGGGGCGGGTGCGCGGCTTCCTCTTCTCCTCGGGGGCCGCGGGGGGGATGGTTTGGGCCTCTCTGCTGACGGTGTTTTTGATCGTCGGGTTCAAGGCCGGGGGCCTGGCCCTTGGGCGGAGCGTGCCGGGCATCGGGCATGCCGAGAGCGAAGTGGGGGCGTTCACCACCCTCCTGTACACCTTCAACCTGGCGATGACCGGCCTGCTGTTGCGGCGGTGGTCGATCGCCATGGGGCTGGCCGACGAATACGGGGCGCACTTTCCCCTGGGGCTGTTCCTGCTGACCGGCATTTTCCCCTTCCTGGGCGCGGCCGTCCTGAATCTCAGCACCCGGGACACTCCTGCTTTCTTGTATGTTTCGCCATTCCTGGCCTGGGAACGCCGGTACCAGTTCGCCGTGCTGGGCACCCAGGCCGGTTGGGCCCTGTTGTCCGGACTGGCCAACCTTCCCTGGCTGGCGGAACAATGGGCGAAGTTCATCCCACTGCCGCCGCCCGCGCCCTTCCGCATCGTCCGCGGCAAGGAAGGCAAGGCGGATGGGTGAGGCCGAGCGGACTTTCCTGCGGGAAGGCGAGGCGGCGGGGGCCCCCTATCTGCTGGGTGTTCCGAACCAGCTCCAGCGGGGGTTGTCGGGCACCCGGGTCGGCCGCGGGGTGGGCAGTTCGCTGGAATTCCTCGATCACCGCGAGTACCAGCCCGGTGACGACATCCGCCACATCAACTGGCAGGCCCTGGCCCGCAACGACCGCCTGTCGATCAAGCTCTTCCGCGAGGAGATCTCCCCCCACGCCGACGTGCTGTTCGACGCCTCGGTGTCGATGGCCCTGCCGGGCACCCAGAAGGGCCGCGCCGCGGTCGGCCTGACCGCTCTGCTGGCCAAGGCCGCCGACAACGCCGGGTTCACCTGTGCCCCCTGGCGGATCGGGGCTGGCTGTGAACGGGTGCGCAACGGCCACCTCCCCCCCAGCTCCTGGGAGGGGGTCACCCTCGACCACCCCGGCGATGCGGGCAGGGCCCTGGCCCGTCTGCCCCCCGCCCTGCGCCCGCACGGACTGAGGATTCTGGTCAGCGATCTGTTGTGGGAGGCCGATCCCGGCTCGATCCTGCGCCTGCTCGCCCACCAGGCCGCGGCGGTGCTGGTGGTGCAGGTGCTGGCCATCGACGAGCTGCAGCCGCCCTTCCAGGGCAATGTCTGTCTCATCGACAGCGAGACCGGCCGCGAGGAGGAGGTGTTCCTCGACCAGGCCGCCCTGGCCCGCTACCGGGCCCACCTCGCCCGCCACCAGGACCACTGGCTGTTGGCCTGCCGCAAGGTCGGGGCGACCCTGGTCACCGTGGTGGCTGAGCGGCTGGTCGAGGGCTGGAAGCCAACGCCCATCGTGGAACGGCAGTTCCTGTCGGCGGTGTAGCGCATGACCCTCACCTTCGCCACGGCCCTGTGGGGCGGGTTCGCCATCGTCGTCGCCCTGGTCGGCATCTACCTGTTCCGCACCCGCTCACAGCCCCGCACCGTCGGTTCCCTGCTGTTGTGGGTCGAACAGCGCCGCCCCTCGGAAGGCGGCCGCTGGCTGCAACAGCCGCAGATGCCCCTGCTGTTGGCCCTGGAGATCCTGATCGTCGTGCTGGTGGCCCTGGCCGCCGCCAGCCCCCGGGGGGTGGCCCCCGGCCAGGCCCTGCCCCTGCTGGTGATTCTGGACGACTCCTTCTCGATGCGGGCCGGGGAGCCCGACTCGCCGCGCGCCCAGGCCATCCGGGCCGTCGAGGCGGAACTGGCCGCCCATCCCGGCTACCAGGTCCGGCTGATCGTGGCGGGGGCCCGCGCCGAGTTCCTGGGCGAGACCTGTCGCGCCACGGCCCAGTTGCGCGCCCTCTGGCCCCTGTGGAAATGCGGGTCACCGGTCGGCGATCTCGACCTGGGCGTCGCCCTGGCCCGCGAGACCCGCGAGCACAGCGCGCGCCTGCTGGTCATCACCGACCGCGCCCCGGCCGCCCCCCCCGCCGACGGCCGCCTGCAATGGTGGGCGTTCGGCCGCCCCCTCGACAATCTGGCCATCGTCAACGCCGGCCGGACCATGTTCGGGGCGAAGGACCGGTTCTTCGTCGAGATCGCCAACCTGTCGTCCCAGCCGGTCAGGGTGGCGGGCCGGGCCGAGACCCCCGTCACGCGCGAGTTTTCCCTCGATATCGGGGCCTTCGACACCCGCCGGGAGGTCTTCGACCTCGAGTCGGCCACCGCCCCGGTGCGGGTGCAGTTGCCGCCCGACGCCCTGCCCATCGACAACAGCATGGTCCTGGTCGCCCCTCAGCAACGGCCGGTCAAGACGGCGGTCCGGCTCGGCGGCGGCCCCCTTCACCAGTTGACCGAGCGGGCGCTCGAGGCCACCGGCCTGGTCATGGCCGCCACCGGCCCGGCCGAACTCCTGATCCGGACGGCGTCAGAGGTGCCCCCCGCCCCGGGGCAGTGGGTCTGGGAGTTCGTCGCCGCCTCCGGTTCCGAACCGTTCCTGGGGCCGTTCGCCATCGACCGCACCTCCCCCCTGGCGGAGGGCCTGTCTCTCAGCGGCGTGATCTGGGGCGCCCCCGCCTCGGGCACCCTCCGGGGCGTGCCGGTTCTGCTGTTGGCCAACGCCCCCCTCGTGACCGAGGAGCGGCTGGCCCAAGGGGCCCGCCGGTTCCAGGTCCGCTACGACCCGCATCTGTCGAATTTCCACAACACCCCGAACTGGCCGATCCTGTTCTGGAACCTTGTCCGCTGGCGGCAATCGTTCCTGCCCGGCCCCGCCCAGCCCAACCTCCGCCTGGGCATGGAAGCCCGTCTGCAAAGTGTGCCCGGGGTTCCCGACCTGCGGGTGCGGACCCCCGAGGGGGAGACCGTGCCGGTGCGCTCCAACGGGGAGGCGGCGGTCTTTCTGCCCACCAGCCCCGGTCTCCACGAAGTCGAGAACGGGACGGCCACCTCGACCTTCGCCGTCAACTGCCTGGCCCGGGGCGAGTCCGACCTGACCCGCGGGGCCAGCGGCCGGTGGGGTGACTGGACCAGGTCCGAAGCCTTCCGCCAGGAATCCCTCGACCTTGGGTGGGCCTTTTTGCTCCCGGGGGCCCTCCTGCTCGGGTTGCATCTGTTCCTGATCTCGGTCGCCGGGGGAGGAGGGCCCCGCGTATGATGCTGCTCGCGCCCGCCTGGCTCCTTCTGCTGATCCCGCTGGTGATCCTGATGGTCCTGCGGCCGCCCCCCTCGCGCGGCACCTGGTGGCTGCGGACCCTGGTCTTTCTGCTGGTGGCCCTCGCTCTGGCCGAGCCGATCATCCCCATCCCCGGCCGGGAAGGGGTCGTGGTGGTGGTGGCCGACCGCAGTCGGTCGATGCCGGCGGAGGCCGACAGCCAGCACCAGGAGACGATCAAGCGGGTGCGTGCCGCCATGCCCGAACACGGGCGGCTGGCCGTGGTTTCGTTCGGCGAGACTGCGGCGGTCGAGCTGGCGCCAGGCAATGCCCCCTTCCAGGGGTTCGTCCAGGAGATCGGCCGGGACGGCTCGGTGCTCGGGGAAGCTCTCGACAAGGGCCTGTCGCTGATCCCCCAGGATGCCCCCGGGCGGCTCCTGATTCTGTCTGACGGGAACTGGACCGGGATCGACCCGGCGCGGGCGGTCCACCGTGCCGGCCGGCGCCAGGTGCCGGTGGACTACCGCCTCTACGGCCGGTCGGGCCTGCTCGACCTCGCCTTCGACCGCATCGACGTTCCCCCCATGGTCCAGCCCGGCGAGTCTTTCCTCGTCACCTGCTGGATCCGGTCGCCCGTGGCGCAGGAGGTCCGGTTCACCGCCTGGCGGGGGGGCGAGCGGCTGGCCAACGGCCGGCGCCAGGTGCCGGCCGGTCTCAGCCGGGTCTTTTTGAAGGACCAGGCTGGCGAGGACGGCGGCGTTCTGCGGTATTCCTTCCAGGTGGCGGCCTCGGCCCCCGATCCCCTGCCGGAGAACAATGCCGCCCAGGCCCTGGTCGGGGTGGCTGGCGCGCGGCCGTTACTGCTGGTGACCAACCACCCGGAGTCGGCCTTTCCACGCCTGATCGAGTCAGCGGGGTTGCGCGTGCGGGTGGCCGCCCCCGGGGAGCTGGCCTGGAGCCTCGACGAGCTGGCGAAGTTCTGCGGCATCGTCCTCGACAACGTGCCGGCCGGACAGCTGGGCCTGCACGGCATGCAGACCCTCGGCGCCTGGCTGACCGAGACCGGGGGAGGCCTGATGATGGCGGGGGGGAAGAACAGCTTCGGTCCGGGCGGCTACTTCCGCTCCTCCCTCGACCCGCTGTTGCCGGTCTCGATGGAACTGCGGAGCGAGCACCGCAAGATGGCCATGGCCATCGCCATCGTCATGGACCGGTCGGGCAGTATGGCGATGGCGGCCGGCGGCGGGAAGACCAAGATGGACCTGGCCAATCTGGCGGCTGTCGAGGTGCTGAGCCTGATGTCGGCCAACGACGAACTCGGGGTCATCGCGGTCGACAGTTCGCCCCACGTGGTGGTGCCGATCGGGCCGATCGAGGCGCCTGCCACCCTGCGGAGCAAGATCCTGTCGGTCGAGTCGGAGGGGGGCGGCATCTTCATCTACGAGGGTCTGTCGGCCGGGGCCCAGATGCTCAACTCGGCCCGGGCCCAGACCAAGCACATGATCCTGTTCGCCGATGCCTGCGATTCCGAAGAACCCGGCCACTACTGGGAACTGCTGGAAAAGTGCCGGCGGGCGGGCATGACCGTCAGCGTGGTCGGTCTCGGCGAGCCGACCGATCCCGATGCCCCCCTGCTGATCGACATTGCCAAGCGCGGCGGCGGCCGGTCGTTCTTCACCCCCAATCCCCAGGAACTGCCGCGCCTCTTTGCGCAGGACACGTTCGTCGTCTCGCGCAGTACCTTCGTTGACGAACCCACCCCCTTCGCCTTCGCCCAGGGCATGCAGACGCTGACGCCGACCGCGTTTGGGCCGCCCCCGTCGCTTGGCGGATACAACCTGTGCTACCTGCGCCCCGGGGCTTTTCTGGGAGCGGTCACCACCGACGAGTACAAGGCCCCGGTCATTGCCGCCTGGCAGGCGGGCGCCGGGCGGGTCCTGACCTACGCCGGCGAACTCGACGGGCCCTTCACCGGCCCCCTCGCCGCCTGGAGCCAGGCGGGGGATCTGTTCTCGAGCCTGGCCCGGTGGGTGGCGGGCGGGGCCGAGAACCTTGCCTGGAACATGGCGGTGACCCGCGAACTGGTCAACGGCCTGTGCCGGATCCGACTGCACCTCGACCCCGGGCGGGACACCCTTCCCTTCGCCGTCACCCCCGAGGTCATCGCTCTCCGCTCCCGGGCGGGGGAGGCTCCGGCCTCGTTCAGCGTGACCATGGACTGGGCCGCTCCCGATCTGCTGACCTGCGACATCCCCCTGCTGGGCGGCGAGGTCCTGCTGGCCGGCATCCGGCTGACGGCGCGCCAGGTCCTGCCGGTTCCGCCCGTCTGCCTGCCCTATTCCGCCGAGTTCGCCCCCGACGACGGGTTGAAGGGGACAGTGACCCTCGAGGCGCTGGCCGCGGCCACCGGCGGCAAGGACCGCCTGGATCTGCCGGCCATCTGGACGGACATGCCCCGCTCCTGGCGGCAGGTGGAGGTTGCCTCCTGGCTCCTCCTGCTGGCCGCCTTCCTCTTCCTGCTGGAGGTCCTGGAACGGCGCACCGGCGTCCTCAGCCAGATGTGGGGCGGGTTCC
>CAZKPI010000104.1:4182-10930 GCA_964554555.1 uncultured bacterium | reverse complement strand
TGTTGAGGACGTCATCGAACAGCTTGGCGTTCTCGATGGCCACCGCCGCCTGGGCCGAGAAGGCGCGCAGTTTCTTCTCATCGCGGCGGTTGAACGGACCGCCCCTCTTGTTCAGCACCTGCGACACCCCGATGATGCGGGAATGCCGGTTGACCACCGGCATGCAGAGGATGGAACGGGTCTGGAAGCCGGTCTTGCGGTCGACCTCCTGGTTGAACCGGGAATCGGCGTAGGCATCGGGGATGTTGATGGTTTCGCCGCTCTGGAAGACCGACCCGGCGATGCCAACGGTGCACGGGATGCGGATCTCGCGGTTTTCCAGGCCGGTGGCGACGCTCGACCAGAGCTCGCGGGTCTTCTCGTCGAACAGGAACAGGGTGGCCCGTTCCGCATCGAGGATCGAGACGATCGATTCCATGATCTTCTGCAGAAGGGGCTTCAACTGCAGTTCCGAGGAGATGGCGGTGGTGACCTCGAGGAGATAGGTCTCCTCGTGGCGGGCCCGCTGGACCTGCTCGTAGAGGTGGGCGTTCTGCAGGGCGGCGGCGGCGTGCGAGGTGATGACCTCGAGCAGGCTGAGGTCTTCCTGGGTGAACCCCCCGGTCGTTTTGTTCAGAAGCTGGAGGGCGCCGATGACCTGCCCGCCGCGCGTCTTGATGGGGGCGCAGACGATGTTGCGGGTGCGGAATCCTGTCTTCTGGTCGATCTCGCGGTTGAAGCGGGAGTCAGCGTAGGCGTCGTCGATGATCACGGCTGTGCCGGTCTGGAAGACGCTCCCCGCGATACCCTGCCGGGCAGAGAAGCGGATCTCGGTGACCTCCGCCCCCTGGGTGACCCTCGAGAACAGCTCGTCGTTCTCACTGTCGTACATGAACAGCGTGCCGCGCTCGGCATGGACGGTTTCGGAGGTGATCTGGATCATCAGCGCCAGCAGGTTGTTGAGCGAGCTGGTATCGACCATGCGGGTCGAGACGTCGAGGATGGCGGCGACCTTTTCGAGGATCTCGGCCAGGAGTTTGAGGAACTCCTCGCGCTCCTCCTGCGACAGAAAGCCGAAGATCTTGACGATGTCGTCCTGCTGGAGCCGGTGCGACAGGATCCGGTTGACGATGTCGATGGTCTGGTTCACGGGATTGGTTCCTCGGTGTTCGAATGCAGTTCCCCGCATTGTAGCGGAACCCCTCCCGAAAGGGAACCATCTGTTCGGCGGCCGTCTCCGCGAGGCCGGAAACCCCTGGCCGCCGCGCCCCGGGGACGGGGGCCGCGGGGGCCGGCGCGAGACGGCCTCCGGATCCCCGTCGGCCATCGCGCGACCTGCCGGGTTTTTCCTCCGGGCCTTCCGTTCCTGCCTCCCGAACATTCTCTGCCGGGATTCCCCGCCAGCGGAAAAATCTGGTATGCTGGCGGCGGACCGGTGAACGGAAAACGGTGCGAAACCGTTGCGAGTCCGTCGCTGTAACCGGGGACGACTCCCGCGGAGAGCCACCGCCCGAAGGCGGGAAGGCGCGGGGAAGGATGATCCGGAAGCCAGAAGACGTTGCCGGTCCGCAACGAATCGCCATCCTCGCCGACAGGAGCTGAATCGTGCCAAGACCTCATCCGCGCCGCCTTCCCCTCCCCTTTTCCGCTCGGCTGGCCGTCTCCTTCTCCTGGCCCGCCCTGCCCTTTCTGCTGGCCGCCGCCTGCCTCCTGACCGCGTCGTGGGGCCTCCGGCACGCCTGGGCCGATCCGGTCGTCCCCGCGCCGGCCGCTTCGGAAGCGCTCCCTGGCCCCTCGACCGCGGCATCAGCCGCGGCCGGTCAAGTCGCGGCCGGTTCGCCGGCGGCCAGGCCCCTTTCGGCCTCCCCCGGCCTCCAGGGCCCTTCCCCCGCCCCAGGCCAGCCCGGGGCTCTTTCGGATCCATTCCCTTTCCCGGCCGACCTCACCCTTCCCGTGCCAGGTTCGTACAGCCGGATCGTCTCGCTGGCCCCGAGCCTGACCGAAACCCTCTTTGCCCTGGGCCTCGGCGGCCAGGTGGTGGGCGTGACCGATTTCTGCTCCTTCCCGCCCGAAGTGAAGGCCAAGACCCGGATCGGCGGGTTCATTGACCCCAACATCGAGCTCATCATCGGCCTCCGGCCCGACCTGGTGGTTCTCCTCCCCGATCATCGTGAGATGAAGATCCGTCTGGAGGGAATGGGAATCAGGTGCCTCGCGGTCCCGCAGTATACCGTCCAGGACATCCTGGCCAGCCTGATCATTGTGGGAACGGCCTGCGGGGTGCGGGACCACGCCCGGGATGTCCGTCGGGCCATCGCCCACGACCTGCATCTCATCCGACAGGCGATCAAGGACCGCCCCCCCGTGCGGGCCATCCTGGCGGTCGGGCGCGATCTGACCGGTGACCGCCTCGACCAGGCCTGCCTGGCCGGGCCCAAGGGGTATTTGAGCGATCTGCTGACCCGGGCCGGGGGCGTCAACGCCGTCACCGAGACGGTCCTCACCTATCCGTCCGTGTCGCGGGAAGGCCTGGCGGCCCTCGCCCCCGAGGTGGTGATCGACCTGATCCCTGACCCGGACCGCCAGAAATCCGCCCTCGACACCATCCGGCAGGCCTGGCGGGAGGTGCCCGGACTGCCCGCCGCCCGCACCGGGCGCATCCACATCCTCGACACCGATTTCGCGGCCATTCCCGGCCCCCGCGTGGCCGAGGTCGTCCGCACCTTCGCCCGCCTTCTCCATCCCGACCTCCAATGAACCGCCCGCCGATTCTGCTTCACCCCCATCCCCGGTATTCGGGACCGGCCGGGTTTCCGGCCGTTCATTTAATCAAATAGATGTTTTCATCATTTGCAGAAAATTAATTAATTTTGATAATGAATGAATATAACTGAAGAAAAAAATCGGGACGGCAACCGCCCCCCGTCTGCCACCCACCCTTCGGGGGACCGGGTTACCCTCCCCCCTGCGCCGGTCCTGTCGGTGGAGGGACTGACGGTCCGGGCGGGGCCGGCCGCCCTGCTGTCCGACATCTCCCTCACCCTCCAGGAACGGGAACGCTCGGGTTCATCGGCCCCAACGGAGCCGGGAAGACCACTCTTCTGCGGGCCCTGGCCGGATTCCTGCCGGGCGGGGAAACCTCCGTCCGCTGGCGGGGCCGACCCCTGGAAGAATGGACCCGCCGCGAGCTGGCGCGCTTCCTGGCTTTTGTCCCCCAGATGTCAGAGCGACTGCCCCCCTGCCCGGTCTTCGATTTCGTCCTGCTGGCCCGGTATGCCCACGGGGAGCGCTGGTTCGGCGGGGCCGACCGCCGCGACCGGACGGCGGCGGGCCTGGCGTTGGAGGCGGCAGGGATCACCCGCCTGGCTGACCGCGACCTGTCGACCCTGAGCGGCGGCGAGCGGCAGAAAGTGCTGATCGCGGCGGCCCTGGCCCAGGAGGCCCCGGTCTGGTTCCTCGACGAACCGGCCGCCTTCCTCGATTACCGGCAGGAGCTGGAAGTCCGCTCCCTTCTGACCCGCCTGCAAAAAGAGGCGGGCAAGACGGTGGTCAGCGTGGTCCATGACCTGAACCGGGGGGCGCTCGACGCCGACCGGGTGATCGCCCTGCAGGGGGGCCGCCTGGTCTTCGACGGGCCGCCGGGGTCTCTCGCCGATCCGGCCCGCCTGCGGTCGATCTTCGCGGCGGAGTTCGACATCCTCCCCCACCCCCGCTCCGGCCAGCCCCTGGTGGTGGCCCGGGAGGCCCAGCCGTGAGCCCTCGCCGGTTCCTCCTGCTTACGGCCGGGTTGGCCCTCGCCGTCCTGTGCCTGGCCCCCCTGTTCGGGGCCCAGCCCATCGACTGGCGCGCCCTGTTCCGGCCGGCCGCCGGGGACCCCGCCCCCCTTCTGTTCTGGCAGGTTCGGGTGCCCCGCGTGGCCACCGGATTTCTGGCGGGAGCCGCCCTGGCGGTGGTGGGAGCCGCGTTCCAGGCCCTGTTCCGCAACCCTCTGGCCACGCCCTTCACGCTGGGGGTCTCCAGCGCCGCCTCCCTGGGTGCGGCCCTGCATGTCCGGCTGGGCCTGGCCTTCCCCTTCTTTGGCCTGCCCGACGTCTGCCTGACCTCCTTCCTGGCCGGGCTGGGGGCGATCCTGCTGGTCTACGGCCTGACGCGACTGCGCGGGGGGTTCTCGACGGCGCGCCTCCTGCTGGCCGGGGTGGCCGCCAGCTTTCTCTTCTCGAGCCTGATCATGGTGGTCCACTACACCACCGACGCCTACGACGCGTTCCGCCTCCTGCGCCGGCTGATGGGAAGCCTGTCGGCCAGCGCCGCCGACACGATGTGGGGGCTGGTGCCGGTCACCCTGCTGGGCACCATCTACCTGGCCGCCCTGGCCTGGGAGCTCGATCTGTTGGCCCTCGGCGAGGAACTGGCCGTGAGCCGCGGCGTCGACGGCCAGGCGGTCCGGCGCCGGCTGTTCTTCGCCACCTGCCTGATGGAAAGCGGGGTGGTGGCCCTGTGCGGGCCGATCGGGTTCGTCGGCCTGATGGTGCCGCATATCTGCCGGCTGATGATCGGCAACACCCACCGGTTCCTTCTGCCGGCTTCCTTCCTGGTGGGGGGAACCTTCCTCACGGTCTGCGACACGATGGCCCGCACCCTGTTCGCCCCGGCCGAACTGCCCGTCGGGGTCATCACCTCCCTGCTGGGCGGGCCGTTCTTCCTCTGGCTCCTGCTTGGCCCCCGGGCCAACGAGCTGGAGGTGTGAGCGGCCACGCCCCCCTGCCGGCGTGCTATACTGACGCCACCCCTTCCCGGATTTGCCCCATGACAACCATTCCTGCCCAACTGCCGGCTTTGTTCAAGCGTCTGCTGGAACTGCTGACCGGTCCCGACTACGAGGTGCGACGCGCCGCCCTGGTGGCCCTGTCGAAACTGCGGGGCCAGGTGGCCGCCGAGGTCGTCTTCGACCGGTTCAAGAGCGACAACCTGGAAGACTACCTGGTGTTCGCCATGCAGACGATGGACGCCGAGAGAACCGCCCGCCTGCTGGTCACCGCCCTCAACGACCCCCACCTGGAAGTGCGGGTGCGCGCCGGGGAGGCCCTGGCCCGCCGCCCCACCGACGAGTCGGTCTTCGCCCTGACCCAGGCGGTGGAGACCTACCTCAACCGCAACAAACTCACCGAATCAGGCCAGGCCGCCCTGGTCACCGAGGAGGGACTGCTGGGGGCGGCCCGCGCCCTGGGCGAAATCGGCAATCCCATGTGCCTGGGCCTCCTGCGGAAACTCGTCCTGCAGGAGACCAACGCCAAGATCCGCGCCACCGCGGTGGCCGCGCTCTGCCTGAGGCCCAACGACAGCCTGATGCCCATCCTCCAGGGCCTGCTCAAGGATCCCGATCCCCGGGTCCGGGCCAACGCCATCGAAGGGATCCAGCGGCTCGACAAGGCCTCGGCCATCGGCGTCCTCCAGCCCTATCTGTACGATGCCCACCAGCGCGTGCGGGCCAATGCGGCCAAGGCGATCTGGAAGTTCGGCGACTACGAGGTGAGCAGTACCATCCGCGAGATGCTGGCCAACAAGGACAAGCGGCAGGTGGTGTCGGGCATCTACGCCATCGGGGAGATCCGTCAGCCCGCCTTCTTCAAGAACCTCATCGGCTACCTGAACCATGCCGATGCCGACGTGCGACGAAACGCGGTGATCGCCCTGAAGAAATATGGGAAACCCGAATCCGCCCCCGACCTGGCCCGGATGGTGGGCGACCCCGCCCCCGAAGTCCGCATCCAGGCCGCCGGGGCCCTGACCGAAATCGACGCCGCCCTGGCGCGCGACACCCTCACGGCGCGCCTCGCCGCCGAACCGGAAGCCGGGGTCCGGGCGGTGCTCATCGGCCACCTCGGTCGCCTCGGCGGCGACAAGGGTCCCGAGGGCCTGGCCCGCTACCTGGACGACCCCGACGAGCGGGTGGTCATGGCCACCATCGAAACCCTCGCCCGGCTCATCGCCCAGGATCCTTCCCCTCCCGTGGTCATGGGGATCGAGAAATTCCGGAGAGGCAAGGACCGCGCCCTCATGCGGCGGGCGATCTGGGCCCTGTGGCGCTGAGGATTCCTGGACGCCCTGGACACGGTGGCCAGGGAGATGGATTCATCCGACCCCGAAAGCCAGATCAGCGCCCTGCAGGCCGCCGGGGAAATCTTCGCCGAGGTATCGGAACGCGGCCCCGACGTCCTGGCCGGGTTCGACCAGTGCCTGCGCCAGACCCTCGAAGAGTTTCGCCGGACCATGCACAAGGCCAGCTCCGAAGCGGCCGAAAAGCAGATCCAGAACCTTTTCCAGAAGGTGCTGGAGGATATCCGGGAGAAACGCCTGGCCGAGGCCCGGGGAGGCCTGGCCCAGATCCTCGGGATGGCCCCCGACCACCTTCCCGCCTGGCAGACCCAGGGGGAACTCTGCCTGGCGGCCAACGAACTCGACGAGGCCGAACGCAGTCTCCGGCGCGCCCTGGAGCTTGGCCCCAACACCGTCAAGGCCCAGTTCGCCCTCGGCCAGGTCTACTGCCGCCGCGGGGACTGGGCCCGGGCCGTGGCCCCCCTGGAAACCACCATCCGCCTGTATCCGAAGCTTCCCCAGGCCTACCTTCTGCTGGTCGACTCCCTGGAGAACCTCAGCCGGTTTCCCGAGGCCCGTGAAGTCCTGCGGCGCCTGATGGGGCTCACCGCCCCCCACCCCGTCCTCCAGCAGAGGTATGCCCGCCTCTGCTTCCTGGCCGGCGCGGTCGGGG
>CAZKPI010000104.1:3941-4168 GCA_964554555.1 uncultured bacterium | reverse complement strand
CAGGTCGCCCGGCCGCTGGCCGGCCAGACCGGTCTCGACCTCGGCACGCAGGTGATCCTGGCCCTGGGTGATGCGCTCGACGGCCAGAGCCGCCAGGCCGTCCAAACCCTCCTGCGTCTGCTAGCCGCGGTCACCGATCCCCGGGCGGGCCGTCATCCCGCCTGGCTGTCCCGCCTGGCCCAGATCGCCGCCGAAGCCCTGGCCCGTTCTGCCGCACCTGAGACCTT
>CAZKPI010000104.1:1424-3913 GCA_964554555.1 uncultured bacterium | reverse complement strand
AAACGCCCGATGCGCCCCCGACCAGGCCCCCCCCCTTGCCCCGGCCCAGGACGCCCAACGGATGGACAAAGGAAGACGTCCGCCGGACGGCAGGTGCCCAGCGGACGCCGGAAGATACAGGGAAACTCAGTCGACGCCGAGATGGATGACGGTGCCGCCGTCCTCGATGCCTTCGACCTTGATGACCTTGAGGATGCCCTGGCGGGCGTTCTTGATCCGTTCCTGCAACTGCAGGAGGTCCTTGTCGATCTTGGTGGGGTTGTTGCCGAACATGACCATCTCGGTGCTGAAGCGCTGAACCAGGCGGCGCAGGTCCTCGATATCGGTGGCCTCGAGGTTGACCTTGCGCACCAGCCGCGACACGTCAGGCGCCTGCAGGATCTCGAGCACGGAATCGCACACCTGTTCGAGCACCCGTACGGCGAGGTATTTGTCGACATTGCGGACAGCCAGCACCTCGCGGGTGGTGAACAGCTTGATCCAGCCCTTGTCCTGGAACTTCTGCATGATGGTCCTGAACTCGTCCTGCTTGGACAGGGTGGGCAGGGGATTCGAGTTCCAGATGATCAGACTGCGCTTGGAGGCCATCTTGACCGGCTTGTCCTCAATGGTCAGGGGTTCGGTCTTGGGGGGAATCCGCAGGGTCAGGGTGACCTTCTTGTTGCGGGCGGCCTCCTCGGGGACCGGGATGGTGAGGGTGGAGTCGGCCTGGGCGGTGTAGGCGAAGATGGCGGCGAGCAGGGAGAGCCCGATCAGGGGGAGCCAGACCCTTGACCCGGGAAGGAAACGCGACATGGAGCACCTCCTCGGAGGATAGTTGACCGCCATCCCTATCGGCAGGAGGCGGGGATTGCTTAACCGGCGACCGGGGGTCGCCGGAAGATCTCCAACCGACGAGATCCCCCAGGGCAGGAACTGGGAGAGGGGATGCCGCCGCGGTGCAGGACGGAAGACGTCAGCCCGGGAGCGGGTCGTTGGAAAAAGCCGGGCATTCCGCCCGGCGGGGAGACCGAGGACCAGGGCCGGCCGGACCGCTCAGTCGATCTCGAGCAGTTTGTTGCTGGTGCCGGTCAGTTTGACCGGTCCCTCGCCGGTGACCACGAACACGTCCTCGATGCGGATGCCGCCCCACCCCGGCAGGTAGATGCCCGGCTCGACGGTGAGGACCATGCCGGCGGCCAGGGTATCCTTCGACTTGGGAGAATAGGCGGGGCCTTCGTGGATATCGAGGCCCAGGGCGTGGCCGAGCCCGTGGCCGAAATGGTCGCCATAGCCCTTTTTGGCGATGTAGTCGCGGGCGGCCTTGTCGACATCGAAGCAGGAGGCACCGGGCTTGATGAGGGCGATGGCCCGCTTCTGGGCTTTGCGGACGATGCGATAGATCTCGCGAAACTTCTTGTCGGCCTTGCCGAGGAAAACGGTGCGGGTCATATCGGAGTGGTAGCCCTGGAAGGTGGCGCCGAAATCGATCAGGAGCATTTCGCCCCGCTTGAGGATCCGGTCGGTCGGTTGGGCGTGCGGGCAGGCGGCGTGATCGCCGGCGGCGATGATGGTGGGGAAGCTGACGCCGTCGGACCCTTCGCGCCGCATCAGGTATTCCAGGCGGGCGGCGATCTCGCGTTCGGTGCGGCCAGGGCGGATGTGGCGGAGGAGGCGGGCGAAGGCCCGGTCGGCGATGGCGAACGCCTGGCGCAGGGCCTTGATCTCGCCGCGTTCCTTGACCTGGCGCACCTTCTCGGGGAGCCCGGCGACGACCGTCACCTTCCCGGCGAAATCCTTCTCGAGGGTTTCGCGCTGATCGACCCGCAGACTGCCCTCGATGCCGAGGTTCTTGGGGCGGCATTCCTTCAGGGCCTCGAGCACGGCTTCGACCGTCGAGGTCTTGTAGATGACGATTTCGGCGGCGGCCCCCACCTCCTGGGCCGCCTGTTCCTGGTAGCGGAAGTCGGAGAAGAAGGTCGCGCGGCCCTTTTCGAGGAGGAGGGCCCCGGCCGATCCGGTGAACCCGCACAGGTAGCGGACGTTGGTCAGATTGGTGACGAGCAGGGCGTCGACCTTTTTCGGCAACTGGGCAAGGACCGTCTTCTGACGGGCAAGGAAGGGATTCTTCATCGGGGTGGGCTCCTTATCTCCTCAACTGGTACAACTCGCCGATTTCTGTCATCACCGCGGTTTACTTGCGGCTTTTGCGGGTGGCGGGAGGGGCGGGGGAAGCGGGTTTGCGGGCCGTCCGCCGCTTCTCGACGGGCGACGGCCCGGCCGGCGGCTCGGCGTGGACGGGCCCCGCCGGGACGAGCTTGGGGGTGGTCACGTTCATGGTGCGCGGCCGGGGGGTGAAGGGACACCGGTCGAGGATGCGCGCCACGTCTCCCCGGGGGGAGATGATGGTCATGGCCAGGCGGCGCTCGTCGAGGAGGCGGGCGGCCACGGCCCGGATCTGGTCGGCGGTGACGCCGAGGAAGGGGCGGATGGTCTCCTCGGGGGTGAGG
>CAZKPI010000104.1:0-1370 GCA_964554555.1 uncultured bacterium | reverse complement strand
GTGCTTTCCAGGGCGATCAGCAGGTTCCCCTTGAGCTGTTCCTTGGCCTCGGCCAGTTCGACGCGGGTGAGTCCCTTGTCGCGGGTGCGCTCGAGCTCGAAGTGGATGAGTTCGAGCACCCGGCCCAGGTGCTCGAGGCTGGTGCCGGCGTAGATGCTGAACAAGCCGGTGTCGCGGAAGGAGGTATGATAGGAATAGACAGCATAGGCCAGGCCGCGCTTTTCACGAATCTCCTGGAACAGGCGACTGCTCATCCCCCCTCCGAAGGCGGTGTTGAGGAGGGTGACGGCATAGCGGTCGGGGTCCCGGTAGGACATGCCCGGCGTGCCGAGGGTGAGATGGACCTGCTCGATGTCCTTCTGGTAGACGGTGGTCTCGAAGGTGGGGACGGGCCGGAACCGCCGGGCGGGGAATCTTCCCGGGCGCTGGTCCTTCAGGTGCTTCTCGAGGAGCCGGACGAGGGCGTGGCATTCGAGGTTGCCGGCGGCACAGACGAGCAGGTTTCCGGTGGTGAACTGGGAGTGGTAGATGTCGGTCACCTCGTCGCGGTCGAGGGCCCCCACCGTCTGGGAGGTGCCGAGGATCGGCCGGCCCAGCGAGGCGTTCCGCCAGAGGTTCTGCCCGAGCAGTTCGTGGATGATCTCGTCGGGTGAGTCCTCGTACATCTTGATCTCCTCGAGGATGACGCGCCGCTCGCGCTCAAACTCGGAGGGGTCGAACTGCGAGTCCCTGACCATGTCGGCGAGGATCTCGACGGCCACGGGCAGTTTGTCGCGCACCACCCGGGCGTAGAAACAGCAGTAGTCCTTGGCGGTGAAGGCGTTGAGATAGCCCCCGATGCGGTCGAACTGGCGGGCGATGTCCTTGGCCGTGCGTTTCGAGGTGCCTTTGAACAGCATGTGCTCGATGAAATGCGAAACGCCGAGCTGGCGGGGGTTCTCGTAGAGGACGCCGCTCTTGAAGAAAAACCCGATCGACACGCTCTGGACGGTGGGGAACGACTCGGCCATGACCTGGACGCCGTTATCCAGGGTGGTGGAAAAGTAGGGGGAAGCCTGTTTCATGTCTGGGGATCCTCGGAGGGCGGAGTGGAGCCGGCGGGGGGCGGCGCGGGGATGTCGGACGGGCCGGCGGCGTGATCGGGACCGGCGGGGGCGTCGTCGGCAGGGGCGCCAGCCGGCGCCAGCTGGGTCAGATCCTCTGGCGGGGCGGGCAGTTCCCGGAGGCTCTTCAGGCCAAAGTAGTAGAGGAAGTCCTGGGTGGTGGAATAGAGGCGCGGGCGGCCGATGACCGGCTTCTCGCCCGAGACGTAGATCAGCTTCTTCTCGAGGAGGGTGGTGACGACGCCGTCGCAGTTGACGCCGCGGATG
>CAZKPI010000103.1:0-10975 GCA_964554555.1 uncultured bacterium | reverse complement strand
CAGGATCCCCTCCCCAGCCTGGGGGAACTTCATCCGCCCGTCCCCGCTGGTGGGCGGCGGTCGGCGCGGCCCTCTTCCTGGCCGCCGTTTCCCTGGCCTGGTCGCGGTGGGCCGGGCGGCGGCCGGAAAACGGCCCCCGGCCCGGACCCATCCTCGATCTCGTCAGCCAGGCAGTCGGCCCGGGCGCCGCCGACCAGGCGGCGGCATGGGGCGACCGGATCACCGTCGTCCTCCCCGCCGGCACCGTGACCGGCAGGGGTACCCTGGTCATCGGCGGCCTGACCGCTTCGACCGGCCCCCTGCCGCCCGGAGCGATGGAACTGGCCTCGGCCAGCCTGCGCCTCGACGGCCCCGCCAGCCTCACCGGCCCGGCGGCCGTGGCTTTCCGGTTCGACCCCGCCCTGGTGGAACCGGCGCCCGGGGCTTCGGCCCCGGCCATCATCGGCTGCTGCTGGGACGAGACCCTCGGCATGTGGCTGGCGGCGCCCACCGCCGTGGATGCCGCCCGCGGGGTCGCCGTGGTGCTGACCCGCCACTTCTCGATCTGGCGGGTGCTCTACCTCGGCAAAGGGTATCTGATCCGCGACACCGCCCACTTTCGGGTGGTCCATGCCGAGAACCACGACCTGATCGTGGGCACCCGAATGGAAGAGGCCCCCCAGGCCGCGTTCACCGTGGGCACCGTGCTGGAGAACGCCTGGCGGGCCTACGACCGGGCCGGGTTCACCATGCCGGGCACCTCGTGGGACCAGGCCCTCCAGAAACTGCTGGCGGCCATCCCCAATCTCGACCTCACCCCGGGCAAGACCTGGATCTTCCTCAACTGCCGCGACTGGTGGGTCACCAGCGAGAAGATGGGTTCCACCTCTCCCTACCGGTCCGGCACGACCGGGGCTATCTACCTCAAGGGGAGCTACGACGACCTCGACGAACTGCGCGGAGTGACCGCCCACGAGTACTTCCACGCCGTCCAGAACGAGTACATGAACCTCTTTTCGCTCGGCTTCCGCTCGTGGTGGGTCGATGCCACCGCCGACTACGCCGCCGAGAAGGTGGCCTGGGAAGGCAAGATCGCGGGCATGGGGGAAGGGATCTCCGCCGCCTGGCTCGATACCCCGCTCTGGACAGCCGACGGGCTCAAGGAATACCGCACCGCCCATTTCATTGATTTCGTGCTGGGGCCAACCGGCGCCGGGCAGTTCCCCGCCCTGTGGCGGGCCACCATGGAAGGCGTGTGGCTGCAGAGCGTCATCAGCCGGCTGGACGCCCACCTCCAGCAGTCCTCCGGCCGCCCGCTCGGCTCCTGGTATCGCGAGTTCGCCGCCTTCCTGCTGTTCTCGAGCGCAACCCCCTGCCGGGGCGAACGCCGCTTCCTGGGCTCCCCCGCCGCCGCCCAGCGGCTCAGCGAACTGCCCGCCGGCCAGGTCGCCCGCCCCCTGGCGCTGAGCACCGCCTCCGGCCTCTGCGCCGCGGTGACCGGCCTCCGGCCCGCCCTTCGCGCCGGACAGGCCTTCCGGCGCCTCCGCGTGAGCTGGCTGGAGTCCAGCGGCCCCGAGATGACCGTTGACCTCATCCGGCTTCCCGGCAACCGCGAGGCCGCCCGCATCCAGCCGGTGCCGCTGGCCGGCCCGGGAGCAAGCGCCACCGTCACCCTGCACGCCGGGGACGTCCTCTGGGTGCTGGCCTGCAACACCGCCCTGACCGAGGGCGGCGGGCAGGCCGGACTCAACGTCCTCGACGAGTCGGTCGACCTGGGGCTCGCGGGAACCCCCGACCGGGCGAAGCTGACCAAGGTGACCTTCACCGCGACCGCCCGCGGCGTCCCCCCCGAGGCCGGCCCCCTGACCTGCCGCTGGCGGTTCGACGACGGCGAGTCCGGCCCGCCCCAGCCGGTGCCCGTCCCGACCGCCCCCGCCATGACCTGGACGCGCGAAGAGGAGTTCCCGGCCATCACCGAACACACCGCCGGCATCCAGCTGTTGGCGGGCACCGAACTGCTGGCCGAGGCCGCCTGCGAGGTCAAAACCTGCTTCGTACAGCTGGAACCCCGCGCCGTCCTGGCCAGCCCCGGCCAGGCGGTCGCTTTCCGCGCCGTGGTCGCCAACCCCCCCCCTGACCCGCTCTTCCGGTGGTCCTTCGGCGAGGGCCAGCCCGGCCAGGAGACCACCGCCCCCGAGGCCCGCCACGCCTGGCCCGCCCCCGGCGAGTTCCCCGTCCAGGTCGTCCTCCTGGCCGCCGGCCGCCCCGACACCCCCCTCGACCGCTCGGCCGGCACCGCCCGCATCGAGGCCGGTTCACCGCCCCCCGCCGCTCCGGCCGGGAACCTCGATCCCCCCCCTGGTTGTCTCAACCACGATTACTCCCGGCTGACCCGCCACGACGAACCGGCCAACGTGTACTACACCAACGCCAGCGGCGTCCGGGAGGGGTGGGAAATCCGCTGGCACGACGAGAGCCGCGCCCGGATAGCGTTCGAAGGGTGCTGGCACGACGGTGAACAGCAGTGCCGGCACCGGGCATGGTTTCCCGACGGCAAGCCCGAGTTCGAGGCGTTCTATGACCAGGGCGTCAACGAGGGGCCCTGCCGCCGATGGTACGCCAACGGCCAGCTCAGCGAGGAGGCCACCTACCACCTGGGCGCCGTCGCCGGCCGGATCACCACCTGGTACGACAACGGGAAAGTCATGAGCGAGACCGACGTCGAGACCGGCCCTGAACGGATCGACGAGCCGGTCTTCGCCGGCGGGAAACCCCGCCGGGTGCTGACCGTCATCGGCGGCAAGACCGTCAGCTACTACCCGGACGGCACGAAGAAGGAGCAGAGGATCAGCCGCAACAATCAGTACCAGGGGCAACATTTGTACTGGAACGAAAAAGGTGTTTTGATCCGCGAGGAGAACTACCGCGACGGCAAGCTCGAAGGCCCCTGCCGGACCTTCTTCCCCGACTCCGGCAACCTCTGCACCGAGTATGTCTACCACAACGGGCTCCGCCACGGGCCCTACCGCCTCCTGCGCGACAACGGCACCGTCAAGATCAAGGGGCAGTACCGGGACAACCACATGGTCGGCGAATGGCTGCTCTTCACCCCCGACGGCAAGGTCAAGGACCGGATGGTCGACTGGGAAGGGGAAAACTGGGACTGGGTCAGCGCCCCCTGACCGGAGGACCATCGCCCAGGCCCGAAGTCATCGAGGGCTGGCGGGAACGGCGGAAGGCCCGAGACCTTACCGGCCGGACGGACCTCCCCCGGCCAGCGGTTGCCGGTCGCGGAACCATTGGCAGAGCACCAGGGCCCCCAGCCCGGCCAGCAGGTGCTTCAGGGAATGGCCGCTGATGAGGCCCCCGGTGGCGGCGAAGACCGCCCGGTCCCGGGCTTCAACGACCTTGCCCAGGGCATACAGCCCCAGCGCCGCCAACAGGTTCCACCCCTGCGAATACCTGGCCGGGAATAAGGCCGGCACCAACAGCAGACAGGCCAGGGGAAAAAACTGCACCCACAGGTAGACCCGCAGGTCATCGAACCCGTACCACCACACGACCGACCCCAGGCCAGCCGCCAGCAGGGGAGGCAGGACCAGCCGCTCATCTTCCTCCCGCCAGACGTATTCGCACAGCATCAGGGAAAACAGGCCCATGAACGAGACGGTCATCGGCAGACGGTCCCAGACCAGGGTCCAGTCCTCCGGCCGCCAGTGGTAGAACCCCGACCCGAAAGCCACCAGCAGGGATCCGCCGAACACCGCCCGCCAGGACCAGACCGCCCCGGGAGGCGGGTTGCGGCCGGCCAGGAACAGGCCAAACAGCCCGGGAACCAGGAAGGCCAGGTTGGTCAGCACATCGACGGCGTTGGGGATGCCAAGCCAGCTTCGCGCGTCGGCGAACCTGTGGTAGAGCTGGTTTTGGGGAATCGGGGGCCCCGACAGGACCGCCGCCAAACTGCCCGCGGCCAGGCCGGCCAACAGCAGTGCCGGCCAGGTCTTTCCCTGGCGTGGGCGTCCGCGGGTATCCACCCGTCGAGTATGCACCCGCGGCTCCCCGCCGTCAACGCCCGCCGCCTGGACCCGGAGGAGCCAGCGCCACCCTTGGAACCGCGGTCAGAGCGGGAAGGAAAGGAAGGCTCCCCGCCCCCCGCCCAGGCAAGACACCACGAACGGAGGCGGAAAAACACCTTGGCTGGAGCCCCGGTGTGAACGATCGGTCAGAGGGCCCCTTTGCGCAAGGGGTTCACCAGCGGCTGGGAAACCTTGGTCGGTTGCCCGGCGATCTGCAGGGAAAACATTGGCGAGTCCAGGGGAAGCCGGAAGGAGATCTTGCCGGGAAGGCCGTTTGTGAACTCGGCCGCGGTCCTTCCCCTGGTATCGAAGATCACGGCGCCCGGGGCCACCGTCTGGTCATCGGTGACCATCCCGGCCAGGATGTCCTGGAAATGCTCCAGATCAGCCGCCCGCGTGAAATCCCACAGGTTGACGTTCGGCGCGATGTCCAAACCCCGCAGGCTGACCAGGGCATCGGGCTGAACGTCGGGACCGACCCCGATGGCGACGAACTTCAGAAGGTTCTTGGCCTTTCCCTTGATGAGGACCGCCAGGTTGCTCGAAAAACTCTGCAGTTCATCAAGATCGGCGAACCGGCCGTCGGTCAGGATCACGACCAGCGTCCGGGGAACCTCGGCACAGCGGTCCACCAGGTGTTCCACCAGGGGCAGGAGCCGCGACGACCCGCCGAAGGAAAAGGACTCGCCTCCGGGTATCGGAACCTTTCCGCACCTGGCCCGGGGGATCTTCCCCAGGTCCACCCAGGTGTCACCCGGACGGCACCCCCAATACAGGAGGGCAGGCGCCTCGTTGTCATCGACGCGCGCCGCCAGGAATTCCAGGAGCCCGTGGGCCAGGGGCTCGATGCTGTTCGGGGTCCACTTCAGGAGGCCGCGCCCCACCGCGTCCTGGCAGGCCTCGGCATGGTACAGGCGCACCAGCCTGCCGCCGCGTTTCTCCTCCGTCACCCAGCCCTGCTGATGATATTTCTCCTGGAGGGGGAGCGGCACATCGCCGGTCAACGCCCGCCCCCACAGGGGGCGCATGGATTCGCTCGCCTCAATGGCCAGGCAGGTGCGCCAGTTTTCCGCGGGGGGCAGGAGGAACCGACATTCCACCTCGATCTCCTTTCCTGTCTTTCGGAAGGAGATATGGCGGAAGGGGCGTTCGAGGAGGTCCTCAGCGACCGTGACCTCCTGCCCCTCGCGGATTCCACTGATGGAGGAAGACTTCAGGGCCATGCCGTCCGTGCCCCTAGAGGGCGGCCAGACGGATGCGGGCTTCGTGGGGAAGCCGGTCCCCGTCCGGGAGAGTGATCCGCACCCTGAGAACCGTTTCCAGAGTGCGCACGGACACAAACAGGCGCTGTCGGTGCACCACGGGGGGCGGCCGCCCGCGCAGAACACCCCCGTTCCAGGCCAGCCGGCTCCGGCCGGGAATCGCCGTCAAGGTCTGGGTTTCACCCTTTCTGCAGACCGCGCCGGCTTTCATGCCTTCCCAGCGGACGGCCCAGCCATCGGCCTCGAGGACCGGCCGCAGGGCGATCAACACCTGCCCATGACGCCGGAGGACCGGAACCCCGGACAACTCCCGGGGAGGAATGACGGCAGAAGCGGCGGCCAGGCGGATGACCCCCGCCCGGGAAGCCCCGCCCCGGTCGATTACGGTCAGGCGGCCGCCCAGCACCCGGTTCAACAGGTCCTCGGGCACGAACAGCTGACCGTCGCGGGTGAGGACAGGCCTGCAGGAAAGGGCGATCGGGCGCCCGGCATACCGGGCCGCTCTCCTGCCTGGAATGATTTCCAGGGAATCCCCGGCCGGGCTCCGGCAGGTCACTCCCTGCCGCAGTCCCGTCCAGGAGACCGTCCACCCGTCGGCCTGGAGGACTTTCCGCAAGCCGAGGAGGGTCCGGGACCCGCGATGGCGGACTGGAACATCGGGGATTTCGGAAGAGCCAGAGGGCCCGGCCCCCACTGAGGATGCCGGAACCGTCTTTCCAGGCTCGACGGCGGCAGGCCTGGCCGGCTTCACCGGTTCGACAGCCGCCACAGTGACGGGTTCGACTACGGCGGGCCGGGCCGGCTTCACCGGTTCGACGGCCCCCACCGTGACGGGTTCGACTACGGCGGGCCGGGCCGGCTTCACCGGTTCGACGGCCCCCACCGTGACGGGTTCGACTACGGCGGGTCTGGCCGGCTTCACCGGTTCGACCGCCGCCACCGTGGCGGGTTCGACTACGGCAGGCCTGGCCGGCGTCACCGGCTCCGCCGTGGCCGCCCTGGCCGGCTCGGCGGCGGCAGGCTTCGCGGGCACCGGAACCTTGGCAGAGGCCGGAGGAACCTCAGACCGCGAGCCCTCGATAGTCGGGGCGGGACGGTATCCCAGGGAGCGGATTTCCATGGCCGGGAAGGGGTTCTCCCCGGACCGGTCGGCCGGCGGCGTATAGCGCTCGGGCAGGACGCGCTGTTCGGGCGGACGCTGGGCCAGCCGGAGGGCCTCCGGCGAGGGCTCGAGCGGCGGCAGGGCAGGGGTTGACCCCGGCGCCGCATCGGCAACGGGGCCCCTGGCCGCCATCTGGTCAGGGCCCGGCCCGGCCGGCAGTTGTCCGCTCGCGGGAAGGCCGCCGGCCGATGAGGGAGCGTGGGCCAGGGGAACGGCAGACGATGCGGCGGTCGCCCCTGCCACGGTGAGGGATGGCTGACGCGGCCCCTGGGATGCCAGGAACCAGACCGCCGGAATGAGCAGGCACAGGAACACCCCCAGCACCGGCAGGAGAGGGAAGGCGGGACGGGGGGACGGGGCGGCAGGCCCCGGAACCGGTTGGGAAGCCTTCGCCGGAGATGGGGGAGGCACGTAGACCGGCCCGGTCAAAATCACCGGGATCGGTTCCTTGCTCCAGGGCTGTTCTGCACGCCGGGTCTTGTCGGCCACCTGTCAGGGATCCCTTCCTTGACCCGCCCCTGGGATTCCGGTCCCGGGGGCGGGGATCTCCGGAAAAGATACCAGATCGATCCATCATTGACAACAAGCCGAAAGGACCCCTGGCCATGATGGATGGACGAACGGGTTCAACCCACCTGGATGCCCGCCAGGAAATGTCCCACGATTCGCTCCACATCCGGGATGTTCCCCGATCCGGCCGGATCGCGGACGGTCTCCTCCATGGCCCGGATGCAGAGGGCCGCCAACCCCCACGCGATCTCCATGGGGGGAACGCGGGCGAACTCCCCCTGACGAACCCCCTCCTCGATTATTGTCACGACCAGGGCCTGGAGGTCGGTCAGGAGGGTATCGACTCCCGGGCGGCCTGGGGCATCGGGGACAAACCCCAGCCAGACCATGAGGAGAAGCCGGGTGCGCAGGGGGGCGCCCCTGGCTTCGCCCACCAGCCGGCGGCACAGGTCGGACAACCGTTCCTTGGCCGACCGACCGGCGGGGAACGGCCGCCGCAGAACCGCCAGGAAAGAGGTGTGGGCCCGGTCCAGCAGGGCCTCGAACAGGGCCTGCTTGTTGGCGAAATAGTAATACAGCATCGGCTGGGTCACCCCCGCCGCCGCGACGATCTCGCTGACGCTGGTCCCGGCGTACCCCTGGCGGGCGAACAGGTCCTGGGCCACGTCCAGCAACCGGTCGGCCATCTCTCCCCCGGCTCCGGCGCTTTCCGGATCTCCCGACCGACGGGATCCCGCGCCCCGGCGGGGCCGCGTGGGAACCGCCGCCGCCGGGGCACCGGCCCGGGGCCCGGAAACGCCCGGCCCGTCTGCCGGGCCAGGGACAGCTTCGGCGCGGGCTTCCCCGGCTCCTTCGGGTTCCTGGTGTTCCGGTGTTCCCTCGCGCGGCGGATGGCCCTGCCCGCGGGCCGGGGCGGGAGAGGCCGGGGGCGGCGGGGGCAGGAGCCGCCCCCCCGCACGCCGGCCAGGACGCAGGACCACGAACACGGGATTTTTCTCTGGCACGATTACCTCTCAGTAGCTTACTAATCAATAAGTAGCATAAGAGGCGACCCTGGTCAAGGCCCATCGCGCCACCAACGCCCTGCCAGGGTGGGCCGGGGAACGGGCGCGTCCACTGCCGCGGCGATCGGGATCGAGGAGCCGCCAGCCATGTGCCGCAGAGGGGCCGGAAGGGGCCTGGCATCTTGCGCCCTCAGCGGCAGGTATCGGCCGCGGCTCCCCCTTCCCCGCCCGGCGCCTCCCGCCTCCAGGAAGACCATCAACCCGGTTTCTGTCTTCCCCGCACCCGGGGCGGGTGTGGTAGAGTCTTCCGGGCAGGAGGCCGATGTTCCACCGGCACGGGGTCGGCCGGGTCCCCGGCCGCCAGAAAGGCTGGGGGAAACCCCCGAATCGCGCCAGGCCGGCGGCCCCCCCCCCCGAAAGCTCTTGGCTCCATTCGAAGACCAGCAGGAGGAAGCATGAACGGGTTCCGGTTGACGGTTTGGCTGTGCCTTGGACTGCTCGGAGCCGGTTGGCCGGCCAGCGGGGCCGGGGACCCGCCCCCCACGCCCCAGGAGGCGCCGTTCCCCGCCGACGTGGTGGCCCGCCTCGACCAGGCCGGGGTCCGACAGTGCCTCGAGGTCCGCGTTCACGACCCCGCCTCGATCACTGCTACGGTCCAGGCCTGGGAACGCCAGCCCGCCGGCTGGGTGCCCGCCCTGGCCTCCTTCCCGGCGGTCATCGGGCGGCAAGGGCTGGCCGCTCCGGGCGGCAAGCGCGAAGGCGACGGGAAATCACCCGCCGGGTTGTTTCCCCTCGGGTTCGCCTTCGGCTACGCCCCTGCCGCCCCGACCCGCTGGCCCTATCGCCCATCCGCCCCGGACGACGTCTGGGTGGATGACCCCGCGGCCCCTGATTACAACACCCTGACAAAAAAGGGCAACACGGCGGCCCGCTCCTTCGAATTCCTGAAACGCCCGGACGACCTGTACAAGTTCGGCCTGGTGGTGGAATACAACACCCGCCCGGTGGTCAAGGGCCACGGCAGTGCCATCTTCATCCATCTGTGGAACGGCCCCCGCTCCGGCACCGCGGGGTGCGTCGCCTTCGCCGAGGCCTCAATGCTTTCCCTGCTTGGCTGGCTCGATCCCGCCGGCCGGGCCCACGTCTACCTCCACGGAAAACCGGCACCGCCAACAGGGGAGCCGGGGAGCCGGCGCCGCCGCGGGAAAGACCGCCAACGACAGCGAACGCTGGGGGATGCCCTCCGGCGCTGAGCACAACGGCCTCCCCCGAGGGGGGAGGCCGTCGGACAAGACCGGTGACCCGTCAGATCACTTGATCGGGTACATGTTGAGATGAATGATGTTCCAGGCGTGCTTGACAATCGCCTGGGTCTTGTTCTGGACAGCGAAGCCGCGGACGGAACCGACGGCGGACAGGCCCTTGAAGTCGACGGTGATCATGATCTGGTTCTTGCCGTTGGGGGGATATTGCATGCCCTCGGCCGCCCCGATGATGACGTAGTCGGACATCCAGTTCTGGCGCTCGCTGGCGTCGGTGCGGCGGCACACGGCGTCGACCAGTTTCCAGTCGCCCACCTTGCCGGTGACGGTGCCGTCGGGATGGATCCTGAAGACCATCTTCAGGCTCTGGGGGGCCACGCGGAAGTTGCGGGTCTCGGCCAGGCCGCGCCACTCGCCAACCAGTTCAGCCTTGACGGGCAGCATCTTCACGCCGTGATCGGAGACGGGTTTCTTTTCATCCCGGGGGATGGCGTGACCGGCCAGGGCCGCGCCGAGCACAAACGCCACAAGGGTACAAACCAGGACCAGACGATTTCTCATAATCCACTCCTTGCAAGATGTCGGGCATCCGCCCGCGCCAATATACCACAACCCCCTGGGGACCCTTCCAATTTCCCGCGCCGGGATTTTCCCCCCTTCCGTCCCTGAGCCGGTCATGATATGGTAATCCCCGCCCAACCGCATCCCCAGGAGGCCAGATTTGCTCGAAACCCTCGAATTCTTCTCCTCCCTCACCCCCAATGAGATCCAGGAGATCGCCCGGATCGCCAAACGCATGGAATTCCGCCGCGGGGAGATCATCTTCCAGCAGGGGGACATCTCCCGGGACCTCTATGCCATCGAAAGCGGCCTGATCGAGATCTCGACCAAGAGCGTTCTGGCCGAAACCAAGGTCCTGGCCCAGCTGAAGAACGGCGACCTGTTCGGGGAAATGGCCCTCTTCGACGCCCATTCGGTGCGGTCGGCCACGGCCCGGGCCCTCCAGAACTCCATCGTCATCGTCATTCCCGGCACCGATTTCGAACGCCTGCTGAAAGAGAAACCCACCATCAGCTTCAAGCTCCTGGGCACGCTCAGCAAGCGCCTGAAGGACGCCAACCAGCGGCCGGCGGGAGCCGCCCCCGGCACCCCCGCCGGGCCCGGCAAGATCCTCACCGTGGCGGGCCCCCGCAACGGAGTGGGCAAGACCACTTTCGCCGTGACCGCGGCCCAGATCCTCGACCAGGAGGCCGGCGCCCGCACCCTGTTCCTCGACCTGCCCTTCGCTGACGCCACCTACGCCCTCGGGGTCCACTCCGTCCGCACCGTCATCGAGTTCGCCGGCGTCGCCCGCGGCGATTTTCCCGACTTCGACGCGCTCCGCAAACACCTCGCCCACGTCGGCACCAACCTGTTCTGCCTCCCCGGCCCCGTCAACATCATCGACGGGGAGAAGCTCGACCCCCAGTCCCTCGTGGTCGCCATCCGCCTGCTCCAGCGGTTCTTCGAATACATCGTGATCGACACCGATTCCCGCATCGACGAGGTGTTCCTGGCCGCCCTCGACCTGTCCGACCGCATCTATTTCGTCGTCGATGCCCAGCACCCCTACGCCATCAAGAGCAGTTCGCGCTATTTCTACGGTCTGGGCAAGCTCCATCTGGCCGAAAGCCGCATCTCCCTCCTGCTGGCCCGGTCCGCCCAGCCGGCCGACCGCAAG
>CAZKPI010000102.1:0-10988 GCA_964554555.1 uncultured bacterium | reverse complement strand
CCCCCGGCCGCCGCCCCGCCTCCTTCCGAGGAACCCGACATCCTGGGTCCTCCGGTGGCCGAACCGGCCGGTTTCCGGATTCCTGCCAGCGAGAGGAACGAATGGAAGGATATGCAGGTCAACGACTCCATGACCAGCGATGAGGTCAATGCCATGCTGTCCCAGATCGAGGCAGCCATGCAGTGGGTCAATGGAGCCGGGAATTATTTCGTTGGAGGCCGTGGTCTCATCACCGAAAGTGAGCTGGTCTATCCGGAAGACCCTGAAATCCAGAGTCTCTGGGCCCAGTTTCAGGCCGCCCACGATCGAGTCTGCAAGGACATGTCGGCGATCTATACGAACCGGCAAGCCGCGGTGGCGGCGGCACCCGCCGCCCAGTCCGGGGCAACCGCCGGCGCGGTTTCCACTCTCACCAATGCCTACGATGCCGTCATGGCGGCCATAAGCGATGGCAAAATCGCTTTGGACATTCAGTTGTCCATGAAGGCGGCCATCGAAGCGCGCATCAAATTCCTGAATGAAGAAAAAGAAAAAGCACGAGAAGAGGATAAACCCTCTGACACCGAAACCACCGGTACCCCGTCCTCCACGGGAACAACCCCATGACCGCCGCCCCTCGCCCGGGGCATTCTTCTCCTGACGCCCCCACCCCGGGTTCTGCGGAACCTCGGAATCCAGAAAGGACTCACCTGGCCACATGACACGATCACCCAAAATCCTTTCCCCGCTGTGCCTGGCGGTTTGCCTGCTGTTGTGCGCCTGCGGTTCCCAACCGGGCCCGCAGACCACGCTCACCCAGTCCAAGGATCTGCCCCCGGCGGAAGGCCCCGCCGAATGCCGGCTGGTCAATGATTCCAACCCGGTCATCCGGCTGACCCGCCAGGACCGCACCCACGATCTGGCCGCCCCCCGGGATCTCCCCTTTTTCTCCAAAGACCGCCTGGAAAACACTTCCCAGGAGATCATCCGCCTGGCCTGCCTGACCGATGAAGCCACGTTTGCGCTGAAACCACGCTCCCGGCTCGATTTTCAGGTCAAGAGCCTGGTCCTGCAGGAAGGGCAGGTCCGCATGGAGTTCACCAAGGTCAAGGGAGTCTTTCGCATCCACCTTCCCGGTGCCGTGCTGGCCATCCGCGGCACCCGCCTCGACGTCCGGGTGAACCCCGACCAAACCTCGCATGTCGCCCTGCTGGAAGGGACCATCGGGATCATCGGCCCGGATGGCCAGGAAAAACCGATGGAGGCCGGCCAGCAGGCGGTCATTCCGGCCGCCCCGGGCGGCAGTGTCCAGATCTCACCCCTCGACGATATCAAAGGTTCGTTTGAAAACCTGTCCGAAGACAAGGCAGGCAAAACGATCCGATAAGGAGGACTCCAGACCATGCCGGTGCGCTGGCCTCCGTCAGACAGGCGGGAACGGCGATTCACCACCGTCGAACTGGTCATCTCGACCTTCATCATCTGCCTCCTGGTGGCGATCTTCGCCCGGGTCATGGGTCGCCTGCGCCAGTCCGCCCAGCCGACCCTCTCCGACCGGCTGGTCATCAACCTCGAAACCACCCGTGCCGCCGGCCTCCTCATGGACCGGATCCGCGAAAGCCTCGAGGTCGTCCGCCCCACCCTCGGCGAGACCACGCCCTTCCTGGTCCTGCGCAACGCCCTCAACGAGATGAACCTCCTCTATCTCGAACCCGATGAGGTCAATTCCCCCCTGTGCAAAAAAACCCTCTACCGCCTGAAGAGCTACACCCGGGACGGCACCCCGGGGGGAACCACCGAACAGCTGTTCGATTCGATCGAACGCCTGACCTTTACCTGCACCAGCCCCAACCAGGTTCAGCTCAGTCTCACCCTGGGCAACCTGAAGGGCGAGTTCGGCCTCGTCACCCAGGTCGGCATGATGTCCTTCGGAGAACTGGAATGAAGCATCCGCGCGGGTTTTCCCTGATGGAGGTCATGATCGGGCTGTTCATCCTGGCCTTCATCGTGGCGGGCTTCCTCATGGGTCTGCGCTCGGCCAAAAAGGAGGTCGAGTTCAGCGACAAGCACGTCGCCGTTCTGCTCTGCTCGCAGAAAGTCATCGAAGACCTCATGGAGGAAATCTGGCTGAACCCTCTCGGGTTCCAGACCCTGGGCATCGAACAATCGACGCCGGCCCCGACCCCCATCGTCGATGGCCAGTCGGTTTTTTTCACCAATCTCGAAGCGGGAAATGCCGCTGGCACCCGTTCTCCCAGCTCCCGCAAGGATGTCATCAGTCCCGACGTGAAGCCCCTCTACCACCAGGTCGAGGATTTGCATCTGGCGGTGACGGCCGAGCGTCTGGCCCCTGCTGTCGATGATCGGCTGGAATCGAATCTCTACCACGGCGATATCGCCTTTTTCTGGAACAGCCCGCGCGGCAAAGGCCAGGGCGACCTGGAAGCCCTGTTCTTCTCCCCCGTCACCCCGAAAAAATTCACCCCGGGAACCTATGTCGACCCGTCAGCCACCGACTCCTCGTACACGGCCATTCTCAACTCGGCAGGGGGGCGCTCCAAACTGCTCCGCAACCTCGGCGATGTCTACCAGGCCTGCCGCTCCTTCCTCCAGTCGGATTTCTATACCCGCTCCTTTCGCGAGATCAAAAGGCTGAAACAGGTTTCCAGAGACGGTCAGTATCCCAGCAAGGCCCTCTATGAATGCCATCTCAAACTGGCTGGCGTATGGTATGAACTGGCCCGCCGCTCCCTCAACTTCCTGATCTCGGTCGCCCCTGCCATGAACGAATTCGCCTCCGAATACACCCCCGGAAGCCTCGGTGCGGCATTCTCTTCCGATTCCAGCCAGCTCAACGCGATCCTGCGCGATTTCCGGCTGATCTACGAGACCCTGGTCTCGAGCATCCTCCAGGCCCGGGCCAATTACCAGTTCCTGGTCTCCCCCCCCATGGCCAAATTCAAGGGGATCCGGATGCAATACCATCTGATCGCCCGCACCATGGACCTCTACAGGGTTCTGATGGTGACTCCCACCCACCGCTATGGCCTGCCGGAATACCGGTATTTCCTCGAACAACTCGATCGCTTCGCCACCGGCCGCAGTCCGGTGCTGCAGCGCATGGTCGCCCATGAGCTGGCCAATTCCCAAAACCTCGACCAGGTGCTGAACCGCCTCCCGAACCTCAAACAGCTCGATGTCCTGTTTACCCAGAAGATGCGGCCGGTTCTGGGGTTCATCCGCCAGAACCTGACCATGACCTCCCGGTGATCCCCCACACCGGACAGCCTGCCCGCCTCCCGATCCGAAGATCGGCCGCACGGCCCTTGCCGCCTTCGACCATGAGCCGATCGGGGACCGATGCCGAAAGCAGGTTCCGAAGGAAGGAATGGCTCTGACCGGAAGGCCGTGCCGCGGGGCCGCCGGGCCCGGTCACCTGCCTTCTGCCAAGGGGGAAGGCCCGGCCCCCAACCTCGGGTGACCCCGTCAGGCAGTGGTGATCCCGACTCCCCCGCCGGTCCGCTCGAGGATGACGATGGTGAAGTCGTCGGGCAGGGGCAGGCCGGTGATGATGTGGCAGTGGTGGTCGAGGATGTCTTCACAGGCCTCCTCCAGCGGCAGAATGGGCCGGGAACCCAAATACTCCTGGAACTGGTCGAAGTTGGTGCGGGGAGGCTGTTCGGGAAAACTCTCGACAAGGCCGTCCGTGTACAGGAACAGCCGTTCGCCGGGTTCCAGGGTGGTGAGCCCGGGGTTCAGCACGATCTTGAGACGCATGCCAAGCGGGGCCCCGCTGGCGGCGACCATCTCCATCCGCCCGTCGGCGAACCGTTTGATGGGGAACGGGTGCCCGCCGTTCCAGAACTCGATCCGGTGGTCCCGGGTATCGACCCAGAGCAGGGCGGCGGTCATCAGCCGCTTGCGGTTCATGCCCTGGAAGATGATGCGGTTCAGCGTCTCGAGGATCTGGCGACCGCCGATGTCAGCCTGCTGGGCGCATTGCAGAACGACCGCCTTGGCCATGGCCATGACCAGGGCGGCGGGAACGCCGTGGCCGGTGGCGTCGCCAACGAGGACCATCAGGTGGCGGTCCCCGACCGCGATGTACTCGAAATAGTCGCCGCCAACCCCCGTGGCCGTCCGGGAGATGCCCCGCACCTGGTACTGCCCGAGCACCAGCTTGGCATGGGGGAACAACTGCTCCTGGACCTGCTGGCCGAGGCTCACCTCGTGCAGGCTCTCGATCATCTGATTGAAGGTGAGGGAAAGTTCCCCCAGCTCGTCGCGCTCAGTGACCGGGATGCGAGCGTCGAAGTTCTTCTCCTTGACGGCCTGGACCCCCGCGGCCAGGTGGCCGACCGGCTCGAGAAACTTGCGCGCGACGAGACTGCCGACGGTCAGGGCCATCAGCAGGAGGGCGGCACTGATCAGGCGGAAGGTGTCTTTGACGCGGTCGATCTCCTCGGTCACGACCCGATCCGAAGTGACCCCGACCAGGTGGTACTCGAAGTTCTGCACCCCCTTGACCATGGTGATGAGCCAGGTCCGGCCCCGGTATTGCCGCTTGATCTGGAGGTTCTTCCCGGCCGACCGGAAGAGGTCGTACAAGGGAAACACCAGGTCGAGATGCCGGAAGTTCACCGGATGATCCCGGCGCGGCTCCGGGGTCCGGTTGCGGTCCCGGGCCGACATCCGGCTCAGGGCGAACAAGCTGGTGGAGGTCAGGCGTCGCTCGAGGCGGGTGAGATAGTGCCGGTGGTAGGCATGCTGGAGCGCGGGATGCCCCCACTGGAACAGGGCGAGAAAGACCGGGAACCCCCTGGCATCGGTGACGGGGAACAGCCCCTGCACCGTCAACCGGGCCCCGAGCTGGATCGTGCGAAGTTTCCCCACGCTCTTGACCGCCTCGGCGAAGAAGGCCTCCAGATCGATGCCCAGCGCCCCGGTCACCATTTCGGCGGCAGAGGTCTTTTCGACGTTCCGGAAGTCGGTCCGGGAAGATGACTGGAGGGATTGGAGCACTCCCCGGTAAACGGGGGAGGCCACTTTCAGCCCCTCCCGATCCGTTTCCTCCTGGCCCGCCGGCCGGTGAAACTTGCCGTCGCCGTCGAGCAGAAGGGCCGTACTGCCCTGGAATCGGCCCTGGTAGGCTCCCATGCGGGCGAGGGTCCGGGTGCGAAGGTCTTCCGGGCCAGGGCCCGGGGCCAGCACCTTGTTCCGGATCGTGCTCTCGATCAGTCCCAGGATGAGAGGGAAGTTCCGGTCATAGGTCCGCAACGCCTCCTCGACTTCGGCAAAGACGCGATTCTCCAGGCGGATCCGCAGTTCGGTGAGGTATCCCGAGGCGGTGATGCCCATGATCAGCAACGGCAATCCGACGATGTAGAGGAACAACAGCACCAGTTTGTACCGGAGGGAAAAGAAAAACCCGCCCCCCCCGAGCATCAGGCGCAGGGCGATCCAGGAGAGGCCGGCGAAGGCCAGGGTCAGGGTTCCGACCACGAGGCGCCGTTCTTCCCGGACGTCCTCGTCCTCCTCGACCGGGACCGAGGTCAACAGGCGGGTGTTCGGCCCAACCACCTTCTGCAGCCACCACCGGTTGTCCTGAAGCAAAACCTTCCCCGGAATCCCCTCGAACCCCAGCAGGGCCCGCCGCAACCCGTCCTCGGTGAACGGAGGGGGGATGATGCTGTCCCGCCCGCCCCGGTCGAGACTGAGCAGGGCGATGGGCCGGTCCGGGGTCCGACGGTTGTGCCAGTGCACCAGGTCGCGCACGGGAAGCGTTTCCCAGACGGGAACCTCGTTGAAGAACACGAAGAACATGCCGGCCGGGCTGACGTCGGAAAACAGGACCTGGGACCGGGTCTTGTCGAAAAACGCCGGCGTGCAGTGGAACCGCCGAACGTCCTTGGGATGGACGAGCAGGCCGAAGTAGTTCTTGAGGAGGTTCCAGGAGGCCTTCAGCGGCCCCTGGTCACCATCCTCCCGCCGCCGGTAGACCTCCCAGAATTTGCGCAGGACGGCCTTGGGGGGGTCGGTGTCGCTCCAGGCCCGGATACAGCGCCCCCGGGGGTCGACGAACACGAATTCCAGAACGCCGGCGAACCGCTTCTTGATGGAGGCAAGCCGGCGCCGGAAGGTCAGCCGGCCGGCGGGAAGACGACGGAAGTCCTTGCCGAGCTGGGAAAGCAGGGCTTCCATGAACTCCTCGGTGGTCATCCAGCGGGTGGCGGTTTCGAGGGAGTCTTCCATGGTCTGGAGCCGCCGTTCCTGGCGGGCGGCCGTCCGGTCCTCCCAGAGCCGGCCGAACCAGGCGGCGACGAGCAGAACCGGGATGCCGAAGAAGACGATGCAGAACACCAGCCACCGCAGTCGCGGAAACCCGCCGGAAGCCTGGGTTTTGGCCCTGCCGGTCATCGCGGCGGCGGGGGAACAGCGGGACGGCCGCGGGAGGGGGAAGCCCGACCCCGCCAACCAACCCGGTGACCGCAGGGCCCCCTGGCCCCAACAGAGGGCGGCCTTCCCTGACCGCCCGGCGCGATGCCGGAAGCCCATCGCGCGCCGGGGCGGGTTTCCCCGGGCGCGGAATTCTGATAGGATACGGTCATCCGACACCGCCGGAAGCACGGGAGCACGTCAGCATGGAACCATTCGCCGTCAGTTCGCAGGAAGGCAAGGCCGGGATCCCCGTCATCGCCATCACGGGGTATTTCTCGAAGGAAGGCGGCGAGGCCGTCGAAGCGAAGATCAACGCCTCCCTCGATGGCGGCCGCAAGAAGATCGTGCTCGACATGAGCGGCTGTACCGTGATCAACAGCCCCGGCATCGCCAAGCTCATGGAGATGGCCATGAAGGTCATCGACGATTTCCAGGGGGCGCTGATCCTGGTGGGGCTCGACAACTCCAAGAAGCAGTTTCTGGGCATGACCGGCGTCCTGCCCCTGGCCGGCACCGCCGCCACCCTCGACGAGGCCTTCCGGACGCTCGGAGCCTGACCGGCCTGACCGGCGGGGCCTCCGCTCCGCTCCAACGGCGATCGTCATCACGGGGTGCGCACCCCGGTGTGCCAGTTGCGGTTCATGAACTCCTGGTTCCACAGCGCCTGGAAATACTCGGACGCCACGACGTCGAAGAAATCGGCCACCACCAGGCCGGCCGCCCGGTTGGTGACGAGGTTTCCGGCGGCCGCAAGGGCGGCGAGACCTTGGGGTTGGCGGGATTCCGCCAGCTGAAGGGTGACCTGGAAGAACCACTGGTTCGACCCTTTCGTCGTCTGGATCTCGGTGGGCACAATCGACAGGAGGTTGACCCGATCGGACAACACCCGTTTCTGGTCGCCCCCGCCGAGGAGAGGGTTGACCTTTTCCTCGCGCACCAGGCGGTAGAACGGGCCGGGGGTCTTCTCCAGACGGTAGGTGATGCGGTTGGCCAGGCGGGGGGCCGGCCCGGCGGCCTGGTTGCCCGAGATGGCCGCGGTCTTGTCGGCGTGCAGGGGAAAGGCGAAGAACGAGAAGGTGGTGCCGTCGAGGGAACCGGTCGATGGCCGGTCGACGGTGAGGAAGTCGACCAGCGTGTAGCGCCGGGCCGGGTCGAGTTCGAGACAGGACGCCTTGAGGTCGGCGTGGATCTGCTTGATGATGCGCCGGGCTTCGAGGACCATGTCAATCTGCTGTATGCCCTGCACCGAGGTGGTCATGCCGCTCTGGAAGATCCGGTAGGCGGGAACCAGGATCAGCGTGGAGAGGAGCACCACCACCATGGCCTCGACCAGGGTGAAGCCCGCGGCCGGTCTGTCGTTCATCGCGGCCGCTCCAGGACCAGGGACTCCATGACGATGTCGTTGCGCAGAAGGAAGGTGCGGGCCCGGCTCTGGTGCCGCGGCGTGACGCGGACGGTCACCCGGATGGCGCGCAGGCCGCCCCCGGTCACGGGGGTGAGGGTGATCTCGCGCTGGAACATCCCGCACTCGGCCGGATGCTGGAGGCCGCCGAACGCCGGGTCGGTGATGTCGACCCGCTTCCCGACCGGGAACTGCGCCAGCTGGTGGCCAGCATAGTCGGTCAGCCACTCATAGCCGAAGGACCGAAAGACCTCGATGGGCTCGAGCGCCAGCTGGACGGCCTGGAATTTGTAGTAGGCGTCCATCGAACTGCGGCTGGAGGAGGCGTTCATCCAGATCAGGCTGAGCAGGGCGCAGGACAGGAAAAAGGCGGCCAGGAGCAGTTCGACCAGGGTGAACCCGCGGCGGCGGCGTCTCACTTGCCCTCCTCCTCGCTTTCGGTGAGGCGCTGGAAGGTCACCCACCGCGACAGGTTGAGCTGGTACTGGTACTCGTCCGGGCTTTTCAGCAACGGGTCGTAGGCGATCCGGTGGGGGCCGGTGGTCGCCCAGGTGGGGGTGTCGAGGAGATCGACGAACATCCCGCCTTTCAGGTTCAGCGGCCGCTGGGGCCGCACCGATCCGCGGCCGTGGTCGCCCGAGGCGATCAGGAAGGCCTCGACCGGCTGGTCGGTGTCGACAAAGATCGATCCCTTGCGGGTGAACAGCACGAGGAGCGAGTCAGCGGTCTCTTTGCGGAGGGGCCCGACGATCCTGAACTGGTCGGCGATGAGGACCCCCTGCCCCCGCACGATCCAGGCCTCACCGCCCTTCTCGCCCAGCTCGATGGCGCCCTGGATGTGGACGATACCACGGAGGTTGAGGACCTTCTGGTCGGGATCGAAGATGCCCAGCGCGGCGAGCCGGGCAGGCGGCACCCGCTGGCGGAACCAGAAGTTGTAGTGGTTGTAGGGGCGCAGGCCCTCGGAGCCGGCATCGCCGGCCCGGATGGGGATGCCCCGCGAGTTGTACAGGCGCGGCATCGGAAAGGTGTCGTTGGCCGGGGGAGTCATCAGGTCGCCGGTGGAGCCGGCATAGCAGAAATCGTCGTCAAACCGCGAGAAGAACGGAAGGTGATCGGGGATCTTGCGGTCGATGACGGGGAGGTTCTCGAGAAAAGCCTTCTGGATGGGGTCGCTGGGCGGAGGGCCGACCAGCCTGACGCACAGGGAGCGCTTTTCGAGCTTCTTCAGCTCAGCCGCCTGCGCGGGGTCCATGGCGACGGTCTTCGAATAGCTCTTCCCCTTCTTCTTGCCCGAGACGTGGACCTTGGCCTGAGACATGTCGAGGATGAAGGTGACGAGATACCAGAACCGCTTGCGGAGCGCGCCCTCAACGATCGAGGCGGCGAACGCCCGGTCGGCGGCCTTCCCCGGGTCGGCGCTGACCAGCTCCAGACCAGGGTCCAGGGTTGATTCAGCCCCTTCCAGCATGCCGGCGATCGAGTCGCGCAGTTCCAGGCGGCGGGGGGTGAAGGCGGGGTCAGACATTGGCAGGGTCTCGATGACGAAGATCCCCTTGATGCCTGAAGTGCTGACGCTTTTCACACTGCTTTCCTGGTTCTTCACCTCTTTCTCGATCAGGCCGGGCAGGAACGGCATGAGCGTGAAGACGTCCTCCTGCAGGATGGTGACCTCGCGGCGGCTGGCGGGAACCGGAACGATCTGCCCGCGGTGTTTCGCGTCCAGGTTGAGGAAGACATGATTGCCGAGCGGCGGCCGGTTGGCACTGCCCGTCGGGGGCCGCCCGACGTCGGTGTCTCCGATGAAAACCTTGCCGCGTTTCTCGGGAGGAAGGTCGTCCTGGAGGATGGCCAGTTTCACCGCCGGGTGGTTCAGGCTGGCGCCGCCGGTTTCCCGGAATTCGGTCAGGCCGTTCCGGACGAACAGGGCGTAGTCGAGAGCGAAGCACTGGGAATACCCGCGCCGCTGGGACGCGTTGTCGCGCGGCGAAACCATCGGCACGACGATGAAGTCGTGGTGGCGGAGCAGTTGACAGGTCGCGGCGGCCCCGCCGGCCCCAAACAGCCCCTTGTGGCGCAGGGCGACGGCCACGGCCAGTTCGACCGTTCCCTGACCTTCCCGGGTGCGGCCCGTCCCGTCGTCGTAGCTCACTCCCTTGCTGTCGGTGGTACGGAAGTCGATGACGGCGGCCTGGGCTTTCAGGTCCAGGGCGAAGTCGCCCCGGATGAGCGACGGGCCGGTTCCCCGCGTCAGGGTCACCGGGAGCGTCAGGGGGGATTTCCGGTCGTCGATGAGCCACTGGCCGGCCGCCGACCGGGGGTTCGCGGTCTCGGCATACAGCCAGGCGAACCCTTCGTCCAGCGCCGCTTCGGCGATCTGGCGGGCCGCCTCGCTCTGCTCGAAGCGGAAGGCGGTCTGCTGTTGGTGCCGCGCCACCTGCTGGAACTGGACGGTCAGGATGGAGAGAACGACCAGGATGAAGAGGACGACGTAGAACAAAAATCCTCGACGGGCCTGGGCGGAACAAGACAGGAACCGGGTGGCGTGGGGCAAGTCGACCTCGCGTCAGTTCCCCTGGCCATCCACGTCGGTGTCGATGGCCGGCGGGGTGAAAGCCGCTCCGGATGCGGAATTCGGCTTTGCCGGCCATGGTAGCATATCGGCCGATTCCCCGGCAACGAGCGGCCGGGGGGAACCGCCGAGGGGGGTGATCCGGACACTGCCCCGCGTAACCTGCACCTCGGCGCGGTCCGGCCGGACCGTCACCCGGAAGATGGTGCCGGTGACCTCCACGTTCCCGTGGGGGGTGTCGACCCGGAATCCGGTGCGGCCGGGCGGCACCTCCGCCGCCACCGTGCCTTCCGTGATCGCGCAGATCTGCGCCTGCAGGACAGGATGGCGGACACCGGTGAACCGGAGGGTGATCCCATCGGGCAGTCGCGCCGTTGTCTCTCCGGCGGGCAGGTCGAGGGGGGAACCGAACGCGGCCCACACGGCCGCCTGCCCCGGCCGCACCAGTTCGAAACCGGCCTCTGGGGCCCCAGGGCTGACCACAGCCGGGGGGCGGGGCCACCACAGCCCGGCCGCCGCCGCCACGACCACCAGGAGCAGGGCGCCCCAGGCCGGGGCCGGCCGCCACCGGCGCCGCTGCGACGTCTCAGAGCAGGA
>CAZKPI010000101.1:0-11004 GCA_964554555.1 uncultured bacterium | reverse complement strand
CGCCCGGCGCGCGCGTTCTCCCGAAGGGCCTGGGCCTCCTCGCCGAAAAGGAAGGAAACCTCGGCCAGACGGGCCCATATCATGGGCCGGTAGGGGTCCTTCCCCGCTCCCCGGCGGAGGGCTTCCCGCATGGCCGCGAGGTCCGGCCCCAGCCGTCGATGGACCTCGACCGATTCCTCTTCCAGATCCGCGTCGAACGGATGACAGGCGATGGCCCGGGAAAAGGCCCGCCGAGCCTCGGCCAGATGGCCGGTCCGCCGGGACGGCTCCCTCCGGGACCGCTCAAGCCACGCCTTCCCCTCCAGCCGCCAGGCGGTGGAAAGCCAGGGGCAGAGCGTCTCGGCAGACCTGGCCAGCTCCATCGCGGGGGCCAGCTCCCCCCGGGCCAGGCGGACCGCTCCCGCCCGCACCAGTCCCGCGGCCCCTTCCTGCCAGATGGCCAGGGCGGTCAACATCACCAGGAGAGCTTTTCCGGTCAGGGCGGCCCGCCTGGTTCCCGCGAAGGCCGCGGGCCGCTCTTCGCCGGCCAGAGCGGCGACAAGGAACATCACCAGGAAAGCGGCATTCGCCCCATGGAAGAGGCCCGCCGTGAGCAGGCCAGGAAACAATCCCAGGAGGGGAAGGACCCATCCGGAAGGTTGTCCCGCTGACGGGGGCCGCTTCCCCGCCAGCAGACTGCCCAGGCAGACCAGCATCACCAGGCTGGCCGGAAGCCCGTGTTCGACGACCCATTCCAGGGGATCGTTGTGCAGGTTTCCCGGACTGGCCAGGACAGCCCACCGTTCGGGGCGATCAGGGGGGCGGAACGCGGGAAACAGCTGACTGCAGGCCCCGGGCCCGATCCCCGACCAGGGGAAGGCTTGCGCCATCCGGCCACCGGTTTCCCACAGGAAAATCCGGTGCTGGAGCGTGCCTGCCCCTTCCGCGGCCCCGGCCGCCACCCGATGCCAGTGCCAGGGCTGAAAGCAGAGACCGCCCGCGATCAACAGCAGGATGACCAGATCCCGCCCGGGCATCCGCTTCCAGGACCTGGCGGCCGCCCAGCCGATCATCAGGACCCACCCGAAGGCGGCCGCCCGGGAGACAGAACCCGCCGTCAGCAGGGCGGCCCCAGCCGCCCCGACCCAGCCAGGCCGCCAGGCACCGGGAGATCGGCACTGCCAGGACGCTTGCAGGGAACTGAGGAATACCCCGCCCAGGGCCGCCCCCAGGAGGCCGAGGACATTGGGGTTGCCCAGGCCCGCTGACAGGCGTGTCATCCCTGCCGCCGCCCCGTCGAACCAGTGGGCCGGACTCTCCGCCCCGGTCAGAAGTTCATGAACCGCTCCCCATCCGGCCAAGGCCAGAACAGCCAGGGCGAGGCGAGCGGCGACCGGGGTTTCCCCCGCCAGGCGGATCCCCCAGAGCAGACTCGCGAACAAAAGGGCTTCCCGGGCCGCACCAGGAACCGCCGCCGAAAGGACCGGGCTGGCGAAGGCCGTCAGGCAGAGGCAGGCCAGGAAGAGAACCGCGGGGACCGGAAGGACAAACCCCGGGTCGAGAACCATCAGGGTGACCAGGAGGGTCTGGAACCCCAGAGCCCACCACGTCATGCCGGGAGGCACGAAAGAGAGGGCCGCCAACCCCGCGGCCGCGACGATCACCCGCCAGGAGTGATGGGCGGCAGGTCCGCCAGGATCGGGGCCAGCGACGGTGACCGGGCCGGCAGGGCCGGTGAGGCCGGCCTGGCCCCCGGGGCTGGCCGCGTCTTCGGGGCCCGGGGCGGTGGGGATCGGCTCAGGCGAGGCGGCTGGCAGGTGGGCCGACAAGGCCGGCCCCTCGTCCGGCCCCGCCTCAATCGCCGTATCGGCCTCTCAGGACTCTCAGATACTGGTTCCGCTCCTGGATCGCCTTAGGGGGTATCTCCTCCTCCTCAGCCCGCTTGCACTCCTCATACCATTCCCGGGCTTCCTCCTCGCTGGGCCCGAATTTCTCCCAGCTCTCCCCTCCGGTGACGGGAGAAGGCATGGTCGGCTGGGTCTTGCGGCCGTGGTAGTCCGTTGAAGCCTGGGGTTCCTGGGTGATCGAGACATACGCCCTGGCCTCTCCGAGGGGTTCATCACCCAGGGAGCCGTATGCTTCAAACCTTGGGTCGGGGCTTTTCAGGAAGAGGCGGCAGGAAACGACATACTCGCCCTTCCTGGCAAAGGCATGAAAGAACGTCGGACCCGACGTTATCAGGGAAACCGTCTCCGGTCCGGTGATGGACCAGACCCATACCAGGTCCCACATCATGAGATGGCGCACGCTGTAGGGCAGGTAATCGGGCAGGCACCGGAAATGGGCCAGCGGCTCGATCGGGGTGAACGTCCAGGACATCCGCTGGAAGGTGGACCCGTTCTCGATGCGGAAAGGCTCGATGCGCGGGGCCTCGACCTGCGTCAGGGGGGACCGGACCACCAGGCTTCCGATCTTGACGAAGGCGAGAGCCTCGACATTCCCGGGCATGTTCCCCAGGCACCCCGCCTCGGCGGTGACGGCACCGGCACCGGTGTTGAAGGCCTCAGGCTGGTTCCTGGCCCCGCCGGGATCGACGCGGATGCTGTTGATGGGTTCGAGAAGCCCGTCCTTGAAGGAAACCTGGAGGGGCAGGATCCTGTTGCCGTCGAAACGGCTCTCGAGATACAGGACTCCGGAACCCGTGTATTTGAGAGAATCCTGGCCCCAGAAGTCGTCGTCGGCCCTGTCATGGACAAGGGCGCCGGTGACCTTGTACCGGTGCCTGATCTCCTGCCAGTCTTTCACGCCCGGGTCGCGGTCCCGCTCGTCATCCTGGTGCTGGAGGTTCAACTCGAGACGAAGGGCCGGGATGAACCGGTCGATGACCTCAGCTCCAATCCGGATGCACAGCGGGGCAAGAATGTCCAATTGGGCGGGAACGAATCTCGTGGAAACCGTCAAGCCTGGAACCATACGGGTTTCCTGGTGGTAGCTCTCCTCCAGGAAACCGTCACTGTTGTTGATGATCTTGGTGGTCTCGATGTGGGCGGTCAGCGTCTCTTCCGCCAGGGGAACCTCCGCATTGGTGCCGTCGAAGCGGGCGAACGTCCCCGAGTAGACACCGGGGGCGAGCCCCTGGTTCAGGTCGGAAATCTGGGGCTTGGGATACTGATGGAACGGCTTGGGAAGGATCCCCTTCTTCGCGTCGCTGATCGTCTCGTCCGAGAAGAACCTGGCATTCACATATTTCGCCGTGGCGCGAAAGATCTCGGGAAGGCCGAGGTGGCACAACAGGAAGGGCCCCCCCGGGGAGTTCCCGCAAAAGGCCGCCGGAAGCCGATTGTCGACGAGCGCGGTATTGCCGCGATACGGTTGGAGAGCCTTTTCGAGGATCTCTCCGGTGGGGACGTTCTCAATGACGTCCGAGTATGGGTGGCCGTCATTGCGCACGTGCGGAGGGCAGGCAAGATCCGATGCGAGGTGGATGGCCTGCCCCAGGCTCCGGTAGGCCTTCCCGAACTCCCTGGCCCGCGTGGTTTCGTCAGGGGTGGCGAAGGCGTTCCGCATGTATTGGCGGGCCTTCTCCAGGCAATAGGCGTTCGTGGGGGCCGTGAAGGTCCATTCGATCAGGTCCATCGGCACGGCCGGGTAGCCGAAGGTGTCGGTGAGGGAATGCTTCCCCGTGATCTTCAGAGGATCGTAGAAGTGGCGCAGGGCCTGGTCGATCACGGGATAGTCCGCGTAATCCCCGCCCACCACAACGATGTGCTCGAAGGTCGCCGGCGCGGCGCCCGCCCCCTTCCGGGGGTCGTGCACTTCGACCTGCCCGAGGAACCCGTCCGGCGGGTTTATGAGCGGTTCTGAAAGGTCCTTGTATGCCCCCACCAGGCCTGTCGGAACCCACAGGGCGAACTGGTCGTCGGCCATGAACGGGTTGCCCCACTCGGACAGCCCGAGATCGGGAGTGTGCTTCGTGAGATCCCGCAGATGCAGGTTCCCGTCCGTGATCTGCCGAAACGGGGGCTGGCCTTCGGCCCCCTTCTCCTTCCTCTGCTTCGCCGCCTGGATGAGGTGCCTCGTGCTGACGATGGCCATGTCATGGTATTTGTAGGGATTGGCCGTTATCTCCTTGGCCTTCTCCATGAAATAGTCGAAGGCGAGCTGGTTGAAGGCCACATGGGTCTGGGTGTTCTCCCAGGCCATCCCCGGGCCGGCGGACAAGACCTGAAGGAAGAGCAGAAGGACGACCAGCCGCAACGGACGGATAGGGGACATATACCGATGCTCCATCACAGGCTCCTGATGCGCCATGTTCCGTCAGCCCCCTTCCAGAGCCGGATGTGGAACTGACGCTGATCGAATTGAATCTCCATCTCCGCGACCTGGAGGCAGTCCGTCGCCAAGGGGGCGATGGGAGGAGAGATGTAGGTGATCCAGCCTGCCTGCAGGGCGGCCGCGATGGCCGGCAGATCCGCCTTGGCGCGCCGGAAGAAGGCCACGTAGCCCGGGGCCCGGTCCGGGAGGAACGACGGGGCCGCCGCCTCCGGGGTTCCCGCCTGGAGGGCCTGGGTCAGATCGCCCAGGGTCTTGTCGATGAGCGGCTTCTCCCTGGTCAGCAGATCCGGGTTCGGCGGCGGCAGGGTGATGGGAGGAGGATCGCCCTCCGGTCTGGCCGGCGGGGGGGAAATGGTGATCGTGGCCGGAGGCGGGGCGGGGGGAAGATCCGCCAGCGTTGCGCTCGCCGGCAACGAGGCAGGGCCTGCGGGCGGGCCCGCGGGAGCGGTCGAGGTGACGCGCAGGTTCCGGATCTCGATCTTTTGGGAAAGGCCGCGATCATACAACCGGGCCCCGAACGACACATGCCGCCGGTCATCGGGCCCCGGGACCAGGGTGAGGGGGAAGTCCAAGCCGACCCCCGAACTGTCCTGGTAAGACAACTTCCCACCCGAGACCTCCAGGAGAACGCTGGCAAACCCCGGCTGGTTGACCGCCCCGAGCTTGCGGTCCAGCTCCTGGATGAAATCCTCCGGCCTCCCCGTCAGAAAGAGAGCTCCCGCGGTTCCCTGGTTGGTGTAGTTGTTCCAGGCCTGGAACCCGATCAGCCCCTTCGCGCAGGAGGTGGTGGTGGCCTGGGTGCGCTTCAGCGGATCGCCCAGCAGGAGGCAGGAAGGCCCGACGAATCCCGCTTTCGTTCCCACCGTGGACCGCATCTGGAACTCGATCCGCAGACCCTCGAGGGGAAAGGCTTCCCGGGTCATCACGAAATCCTCGATGTAGTCACCGGTTCCCGTGGCTTCGAACACCAGGGTGTTCCCGGCGATCTTCCAGCCAGGGGAATTCTCCTGCAGGACCTTTCCCTGGCGGAGAAGGAACTCCTCCCACCCGTCTCCCACCTGGTCGGAATCGGGCCGCTGGAACCCATCGGCGAACAGCAGACCCTTTCCCGCCGATGAGGCGGATGCGGGGGGTGGCTGGGACGGGGTGCCGGCGGGGCCCGCCGTCGGGCCCGGGCCGGGGTTGCCGGGATCCCCGGCGGCAGGATGGGTCGGCGGCGGCTGGCTTCCCGGGCCCGCGGGGGATGCCCCCAGGGATTGAAGCCCTGAAATCACCAGCGGGTTGGCGGGATCCAGGCCGCGGGCGGTTTCGAGGTCCGCCCTTGCTCCGGGAAGATCCCCGCTCTTGGCCTTGGCCGCCGCCCGTTCGCACAGGGCAAACAGGTTCCTGGGGTCCGCCGTGAGCAGGGTGTCGAAATCCTGGATGGCTCCGGCATAGTCCTCGATCCGGGTGCGCAGGACTCCCCTCTGCAGACGGGCTTCCCCGTCATCCGGCTGAAGGTCAAGAGCGGCGGAATAGTCCTGGACCGCACTGCCGAAGTTCTTGAGGGCGGCCTGGGCCTTCGCACGGCCCACCAGGGCGGGAACCGCCGTCGGGTCCAGCGCCAGAACCTTGGAAAACCCCTCGACCGCTTCGGAAAACCTGCCTCCCGCAAGGGCAAGGTTGGCAGATTGAAGCAGAGGTTTCCCTGCCTCGGCCTTCCCGGGCGGTGTTCCTGTCCCCTTGGGCGGGGAAGGCTGGCGGGGTTCCCCTCCCGGGCTCTTGGTCTTCTTCTTTCCCGACGCGGTTTCCAGGGAGTCAAGAAGTTTCAAAACGTCCTTCTTCCATTTCGGTTCTTTGCCTGGAGCGGACGGGGCGGTCAGGAGAATGACGGCGGAAAGCAGGCAGACGATCTTGCGGCGCATCTGATCCTCGACTCGAGCGTTTGAAATGGATGGAGTCCGGTTCTGGCGGAAAGTATACCTCATCGGCCGTGAACGGCAAATGCCCTTGAGCCCTGGGCGGCAGCCGGTTGGACAGCACGGATCGGGCCGGGGCTGTTTCCTGGCCGGCCGGAATCCCGACGCCGCGGGGCCGCCCGGGTCAGTCGCGGTGATGCCAGTGGAACCGGAAGGAACGCGGGCGCCAGTGCCGCCAGTAGGGGCGGTCATGGATGACGACGATCTCGGCCGTCGGCGGGGGAGGTTCCACGCAGGAAATGACGGTTCCCGGCTTCAGGGTGGACCGCTTCTCGAGCTCGGCCATCGACACCCACCCCATGATCAGCCCGGTGCCCGGCGGCTCCCCCACGCACCAGATGCGGGCGTGGTCGCCCCTGACTTCCGCGATCCAGAACAGGCTGTCGCGGGAGACCCGGTAGCCGGCAACCTGCAGGTACTTCGAGGTCACCTGGAAGGCCTGGGGGGCGGGCGGCGCGGCCAGCACCGTGAACGAGCCCACCTCGGCGGGGTCAGCCGGGCCGGAAGCCGGCTCGGGGGACGGGGCGGGCGCCCCCCGGGCGGCGAGCGGTTTGCCGCAATAGGCGCAGAACCGGGCATCATCGGCCGCCTGGGCCCCGCAGGCGGTGCAGAAGAGTGCCCAGGCGGGCGACCCCGCCACCGCGAGGAGAAGGACGCCGACCATCAACCAGCGTGTGTTCACGGCAGTGACTCCTTTCACATACATTCATTCAACAAAGTACCATGAACATATCTGGTACTTTAGCGACCTGACCGGCCCCTAACCGGCCCGTTCCTTCGGACGCATCGCGAGTCACGTGTTTCTGCAAGAGCGGGGCGAACCGCACCACCGCCTTCATGTCGAGATCACTGTTGGAGCCCGGCCCGTCGGTGCCGAGCGCGACGTTCACCCCGGCCGCGAGCAGAGGCCGCAGGTCAGTGATGCCCATGGCCAGCTTGAGGTAGGTGATCGGGCAGTGGGCCACGCTGACCCGTTGCCGGGCCAGCAGGGCGATGTCGTCCGGCGCGAGGTAGAGGGCGTGGGCGACCAGGGCGGGGCCGTCGAACAGGCCGCAATCGGCGACGTGGGCGGCCGGGGTCTTGCCGTGCTGGCGGCGCGAGGTAGTCACCTGTTCTTCCGATTCGGCCAGGTGCAAATGCACCGGCAAGCCGCGCTCACGGGCCAGGGCGGCGACCTCGCGCAGGAAGGCCGGCGGGCAGACGTAGGGGGAATGGGGCCCCAGCACCGTCCGGATGCGGCCGTCGGCGCGACCTTGCCAGCGGTCGACGAAGGCCAGGGTGCCGGCGAGGTCGGCCCCGACCTCCTGGTCGGCGCCGATGCCGAACTGGCACCAGGCCAGAGCCGCCTTCATGCCCGAGCGCTCGACGATCTCGGCGACGCGATCCATGTAGAAGTAATGGTCGTTGAAGGCGACGCACCCCGACCGGATCATCTCGCAGGCGGCCAGGGCGGCGCCCCAGGCCACGTCCTCGTCGGTGAGGGCCAACTCGGCGACCCAGATGCGCTCGTTGAACCAGCGGTCGAGGGGCAGGTCTTCGGCCCACCCGCGCTCGAAGGTCATGGCGGCGTGGCAGTGGGCGTTGTAGAAGCCGGGCAACGCCGCGTGGCGGCAACCGTCGATGGTCAGGGTCGGCTGCCAGTCGGGCGGCACCTCGCCGACGGCGCGGATGGTGCGCCCCTCAAGGCAGAGGGTGGTGGCGGGCAGGATCGTCCCTGCCGCGTCGAGGGTGACGACATCGACCCCGGTGATCAGCGTGCGCTCGGTCATGGTTTTCCCTTTCTCTCATGGGGTGAGGGCAACCTGTCGGGGAAGGAATTCAGACGAGACATGCCAGGAACCTCGATGCGGATACCACCCGGACATCACCGCTGGCCTTCTGCACGCCAGGGGTCTTGACGACCTGGAACGCATACGGAATGTGCAGCCGCTCCTGAAAGTAGGTGAGGTCCCTGGACACCTCGAGCGACTGGAGTTTGACTTCGACGGCAAACCAGGGTTTCTCATTGACCGTCACCAGAAAGTCCACCTCTCGCTGATCCCGGTCCCGGATGAAGCGAAGGTCGATGTCGTATCCTTCCGCATCCTGCATGAGATGGACGAATTTCAGCAGGTGGGCTCCGACCAGGTTTTCGAACCGGGCGGCTTCGTCTTCGACCTCCGACCAATCCCAGAGGTAGAGTTTGGGCTCTTTGCGCAGCGACCGGATGGTCTTGCCTTGGAACGGGTAGACCCGAAAATGGTAGTAAAAGGACTCGAGGATCTCCATCCAGGTGGAGATCGCGGTATGGCTGACCTGGACATCGTTGGCAAGGTTGTTCAGGGAAAGGAGCGAGCCGACCCTGGCCGGCAGGAGGTCGCTGAGAACTTTCATGCTCTGCAGGTTTCGGATGTTCTCGACCTCGGTGATCTCCTCGCGGAAGAGGCGCTCGATCTTCTCCCGGTGCCACCGCCGGAGGGCCCGTTGACTCTGCTTCAGAAAAGGTTCGGGAAACCCGCCGAACGTTTCGAGGGAAGCCAGGAGGCCCTCGTCAGGCGCTCCTGTCGCCCGCCAAATCTCTGAGAAAGGTTCGGGCAGATGCTTTGCCCCCTGCAGTTCGGCCACCGAAAACGGGTGGAGCCGATAGGAATGGTAGCGCCCCTGGAGGGAATCGCTGCCCCTCCGGAAGATATCCAATCTCGCACTGCCCGTCACGAGGAAGGCGTGGTGGGCCTTCTGGGTATCGTAGAACCCCTTGAGGAGAGCCTTCCACTTGGGAAACTTGTGGAGTTCATCGAAGACGAGAAGGTCGTCGGCGCGGCCCCATTCCCCTCTCAGAATCCTCTGGCGGTCAGGGCGAAGATCCCAGGTGAAGCAGACGGGGTGGCGGAACTTCGAGGCCACGATCGACCCGGCGAACGTGGTCTTGCCGACCTGTCGGGGCCCCGAAATGAACACCATCTTTTCCCGGAGGTCTTCCAGGACAAAGGGCGTCAGGTATCGATCCCGTGGCATCACCAGAGCAAGATAGCAGAGGGTCCTGGAAGCGTCAAATTTTACTGATAAGTGAAAAATGTCGCGTACAGTTTTATTTATGGAGCAAACCGTACGAAAGCGCAGGGAACCCAGAACTGGAATGGGAGGAACACACCCTGCCCTCCCAGGCAGAGTTCGTTCTTCGATCTTGTCGGAAACCCCAGACAGCCCGGGCGGTGCGACGGAGGGTCTCCCCAATAGCCCGGGCCACGAAAGCCCTGGAAACTGGGGCTTCCCTGGCCCGGGAATGCGACTCAGCGATCGAGGTTCGGGATCAGGGCGGGGTTCGACTCGGCAGTGGTTCAGACATCAGGGTCTTCGTTGACCCGGCCACGCTTCCTGGCTTCCTGGCTGAGGTCAGCCGAGCGCCAGAGGATGATTTCCAGCGAAGGGCGGCAGTCATATCAAGACCCCCCTTTGCGGACGACGCGGAAACCGGTCGTGTTGTCCTGGAACTTCAATTCCCCGTTCCCCCGGCCACCGATGCCGTAACCCGCGTTCGCCACGCTCGAGAAGTAACTCGAACCTATGCGCGTACGAAAATAGACATACTCGGGGCGACTCACCGGCCCTCGGTAATCCGTCAAGGTCCCGTCGGGGGGATATTCGTACCAGTCCCAGACCCATTCCGAGACGTTGCCGCTCATGTCGAAGAGCCCCAGCTCATTCGCCAGTTTCGTCCCGACCTCCTGGGTTTTCCCGCCCGAATTGGTCGAAAGCCAGGCATAGTCCAATGCCGAGTTGGTGCCGTTCGAGCCGGCAAACCCCTTTTTGTAGCCGGTTCGGTTCACTCCGGCAACCATGGCGCCGGGCTGACTGTCGGAAGTGGCGCCCATGGCGCCCCAGATCCATTCCATCATGGTCGGCAGGCGATAGCCGTTCGCATTCCAATTGACGGCAATTTCCACCCAGGGAGTCTGAGGAACGTTTTCCCCGGTATCCATGTCGAATTCCCAATCCTTGGTCGGGATGCCGGTATACACCAGAGTGGAGAAATCCACCCCGGTGACCGAATAGACGGGGGTCAGGCCTTCTTTGATGCTGAGCTTGTTGCAGAAGGCGATCGCCTCGAAGAAGCTCACATTGTTGGCAGGATGCTTCGGGTACTCACCGGCGGGGGTGAATCCCGTGCCGACCTTGCCGCCGACCACCTCGAGGAAATGGCCACGGGTGATGGGATGCTTGCTCATGCGATAACTGCTGGTGATGACCGCCAGGTTCGTCGCCGTACTGTCGAATTGGAAGGTGCCCGCCGGAATCACGACCATTTCGAGGTTGGAGACCACCTCCGCCTCGATCTGCACCGGGGCGCTCTCGACCGTCCCGGAGAAGCCGTCCTTGCCTGACGCGACCACGCGCACGTGTTGGCCAACGGCCGACTTGGCCGGATCCACGACGTAGGTCGATGCCGTTTCCCCGTCCAGATCGGTCCATCCGGCCACGCCATCGGGACTGACCTGCCAGCGATACGTGACGACCGCGTTGGCCGGCGTCAGCCCGCCCGCGGTGAGGGTCTTGCCGGTTTGGGGCGTCCCGCCGATGGCGGCAATCGCCGTGACCGGGATCGGGGCAACGATGGCCAGATCTTTCTGACCGCCGAGGGAATTGGCCGAACCGACGGCGGGCAGGGTCAGAATGGCATTGGCCCCGTTGGTTCCCTTGAGGGCACCGCCATTGAGGGTGAGGGCGCCAATGCCGGTATAATCGAGATCAGAGC
>CAZKPI010000100.1:2588-11134 GCA_964554555.1 uncultured bacterium | reverse complement strand
GGCGTCGAGGGTGAGGCGGACCTGCCCGGGCAGGTCGACGGCGCCGTAGAGGTTGACGGTGCGGTAGCCCGGGGCGAGGTTGCCGCGCCAATACGCCGGGTCGATATGGTAGTCGAAGTGGTCGAGGCGCCACTCGGCCTGGACCTTTCCCCAGCGCGGCTTGCCGAGGGCTCCCAGCACGAACAGGCGGTCGTCGCGGAAGCGCAAATCGCGATGGACGAGGAAGGCCCCGCCGTGCCAGGCGGCGTCAGCCCCGCGACGGAAGGGCACCTCGGCCCACAGGCCGTCCCAATAGACATCGTTGTCCCAGAGCATTTCGGACTTGTACTTCAGGAAGGGAACCTGGGTGCGCCCGAGGCGCAGTCTGGCGCCCGCCCCACCGCAGGACCTCTGCCCGTAGAGGTTCGTGACCTGGAACTGGGCCGGCCCCAGCGATTTCCTTTCGTCGCGGCCCAGGGACAAAAGGGCCGTCGTCAGACGTTGGTTGTCGATGGTCTACAGGCTGAAACGCCAGTCCCAGCCGCCATCGCGTCCGTCGAGGAAGAAACGAAGGCGTTCGGCAATGATCCGCCTGGTGGTTTCCTTTCCTTTGCTGCTTTCGGTGACGCTCTTCACCCAGGGCCGGTGCGAGAGATCGCCGGTCACCACCAGGGGCCGGTGGCGCGCCGCGGTTCCCGGGGCGGCCTGGGCCACGGGGGCCCCCAGCAACGCCGAAAGACAACCGAGAACGATCAGGAATCGCCGAGTGGGGGGGAAAGGCAAGCATGGTTAGTCCTCGTTAGTCGTTTTGAGTAGGAAACCCGTTGTTCTGATGCTACCGTCGGCCGGGGCGGATGTCAATTTCGACCCTCTTGACCCGGTTGAGCGATGGGGGCATACTGCGACTGTTTCTCCCCGGTAAATCCAACCCGAAGAGGTGCATCATGGGAAAACTGGTCGGCAACGTTCTCATCGCCCAGGGCGGCGGCCCCACCGCCGTCATCAATCAAAGCCTGGTGGGCGCGGTCCTCGAGTCGCGCAAGTTTCCGGAGGTCGAACGGGTGTACGGCGCCCTGCACGGGGTCCGGGGCATCCTCGAGGAGGATTTCGTCGACCTGACCCAGGCGACCACCCACAATCTCGAACGGGTCGCCCGCACCCCCAGTTCCGCCCTGCTGTCCACCCGTGACAAACCGGACGCCGCCTACTGCGAGAAGATCTTCAAGATCTGCATGAAGCACAACGTCCGCTACTTCTTCTACAACGGCGGGAACGACTCGGCCGACGCCGTCCGCATCGTCAACGACAACGCCCGCAATGCCGGCTACGAACTGCGCTGTGTCCACATCCCCAAGACCATCGACAACGACCTGCGCGTCACCGACCACTGCCCCGGGTATGGTTCGGCCGCCCGGTTCGTCGCCCTCGCCTTTGCCGGCATCAACCTCGACAACCGCGCCCTGCCCGGGGTGTATATCGGCGTGGTCATGGGCCGGCACGCCGGCTTTTTGACGGCCGCTTCCGCCTTCGCCCGCAAGTATGAGGACGACGGCCCGCACCTCATCTACGTTCCGGAACGGACCTTCCGCAAGGAGCAGTTCCTGAAGGACGTCGACGAGGTCTACAAGAAGTTCGGCCGCTGTATCATCGCGGTATCGGAAGGCATCATCGGGGAGGACGGCAAGCCGATCATCACCCAGCTGACCGGCTGTACCGAGAAGGACGCGCACGGCAACGTGCAGTTGTCGGGCACCGGCGCCCTCGGCGACCTGCTCGGCGACCTGGTCAAGAAGGAGCTGAAGATCAAGCGCGTGCGCTCCGACACCTTCGGGTACCTCCAGCGCAGTTTCGTCGGCATCGTCTCCGAGGTCGATCAGCAGGAAGCCCGGGAGGTTGGCGAGAAGGCCGCCCAGTTCGCGCTCTGGAACAACGTCGACGGTTCGGTGGCCATCCGTCGCACCGGCGACTACTCGGTCGATTACTTCCTCACCCCGCTGGAGTCGGTGGCCAAGGAAACCAAGCACATGCCCGACAATTTCATCACCCCCTTTGGCACCGACGTCACCACCGAGTTCCTCAACTACGCCCGGCCCCTGCTCGGATCCTTGCCCGAGTACGAGCGGCTGATGGCCCCGAAGGTCGCCAAGAAGTAGGCATCCGCCCGGGCGGCGGCCTGAACAGGGAGCCCCTGGCGGGCTCCCTGTTCCCGATCCGGGGCGGCCCATCACCGCTCCCGCCTTGATCCGGGAGGCAACGAACGGGGATGGGATATGCCCGCCGGCCACCCCGCTGGCAAGGGGGGGAGGGGCCTTGGCGGAGCTAGGGTCCAGCGTTTACAGAGAGGCCCTGCGGCCTGGACCGGAACAGGAAACCTGGCCCGGCGTCAGAGGGGTTTTCTCTTCGTTGCCTGATCCGGGGTGGGCCGGGCGGTGACCGGGACCTATCCTTCCGGTTCGGCGAGGGCTTCCAGCAGGTAGGCCAGCGTCAGGAAGGCGTCGCCGAACGGGCCGTGGCCCTGGTGGGCCAGCACGCCCGGTTCCCACCAGCCGAGGAGCAGATCGACGAACCCGCGAGCTCAGGGCCAGGGCGCCGCCCTCGACGGCCACCTGCTCCCCGCCGGCCAGGCGCAGGGGTTCCGCGCCCCGCGCCGCCACCACCGTACCGCTCGAGCGGCGCACGCGGGTCAGGTAGTCCCCCACCCGCTGGGCCATGGCGTGGGTGGTCCAGGGCCGGCCGTCGGCGTCGGTGAACTGCAGGCTCTGGCCGTCGGCCGAGACGGCGGCGGTCGGGCCGTCGGCCTGCCGTTCGGTGAACAGCCGGTATTCCGGCCGGCCGGCGAACCACCGGTCGAAATGGGGGAAGGGGTGTTCGAGGCGGCCGAGGCGGGGGCGGGGCTCGGGGAAGGGATCGAGGAGCAGCCGCAGGCCGTTCAGGTAGGGCGTCACCAGGTCGGTCGAACCGATGACTCCCAGCTTGTTGAGCGGCGACGGGGAGACCTCGGGCAGGTCGGCCTCGGTGAACGGGCCGCCGTGGTTGCCCACGGCCAGCAGTCGGAACGTGCCGGCCGGTTCCTCGTCGAGGAAGAGGCCGAGGGGCATGCCCCGCTGGCTGACCGCCTGCGACACGGCCGAGATGGGCGCCGCGGCATCGGACAGGAAGACGTTCAGTCCGGCCTGGGACAGACCGGCGGCCACGCCGTCGGCGATCTCGGCCAGGCCGGGGATGCCGGCGAACCCCACCAGCACCGACGGAAAACGTCTGCCCGAGCTCAGCACCAGGTCGCGGAACGGGCGGTTGGCGGCCTCGGCCAGCCACCAGCCGTCGGCGAGGTTGTCAGCGGTGAAGACCGCCGGTCCGACCGGGTTCATGCGAACAGGGCGGCGGCGCCCAGGAAGACCGCCTCGGTCGCGAAGCGGGCCTCACCCAGCAGGTCGTCGCCGCGGTCGGCCACCGGCAGGATGTGCCGGTGCAGGGCGGCCCGGGCCTCGGGCAGGAAGAACTTCTTCAGCGCCATCACCCCGCCGCCCAGCAGGATCCGGTCTGGGTTCAGCAGGGTGTGGACGTTGGCCAGGGCGAGGCCGAGGTAGCGGCCGGCCTGGGCCAGGGCGGCCAGGGCCACGGCGTCGCCTTCGCGGGCGGCCTTCCCGACCAGGTGCCCGGTCACCTTGTCGAGATCGTCGCCGACCTCGTCGCGGATCAGGCTCCTGGCGCCTTTCTGCAGACGGCGCTTGACCTCGTTCTCGATGCCGCGGCCCGACGAGAACGCCTCGAAACAGCCGTGGTGGCCACAGCCGCAGACGGGGCCCTCGGGGTCGAGGCAGATGTGGCCGATCTCGCCGGCCGAGTTGGTGGCGCCCTGGCAAAGCTGTCCGTTGAGGACGATTCCACTGCCGATGCCGGTGCCCAGGAAGATGTTGACGAAGTTGTCGAGGCCCTTCCCGGCCCCGAACTTCCATTCGGCGATGGTCGCCGCCCGCACGTCGTTGGTGACGCGCACCGGCAGTCCGAGGGCGGCCGACAGGCTCCCGCCCAGCGGGGCGTTGGTCCAGCGCAGATTGGGGGCATACAGCACCGCCCCGGTGCGGGGGTCGATCTGGCCTGCCGCCCCGATACCGACGCCCGCCACCTGGGCGGGATCGGTGTCCCCCATCACTTCGCGGGCCGCCCCCGCCATCGCCTCGATGACGGCATCGAACCCCTTCGCCGCGTGGGTGGGGACGACCACCTTCTTCAGGATCTCGCCGCCCCGGCAGAGCCCCGCGGCGATCTTCGTGCCGCCGAGGTCCATGCCGATGGAAAAAACCGCCTTGGAACGCCGGGCCATGGGAAACCTCCTTAAGGATCATCCTCCGATGTCGGACAGGGAAACACAGCGCGCCCCCTCGAACCGGGCGCAGGGCTTGCCGGCCGCCCGCTTGCGCGCCCCCAGATCGCGGATAAGCGCGCGAAGGCCCTCCCCATCGAGGTTCTCGACGGGGAAGCCCTCGCGGGAGTCCAGGCAGGGAAGCAGTTGGCCCGTGGCGGTCAGCCGCAAACGATGGCATGACTGGCAGAACGGGTGGGTGCGGGAACTGATGAACCCGATCCGGCCGCGCCCGTTGGCGAGGCGAAACATCTCGGCCGGGCCGCCCCCCGCCCGCGTGTCGTCGGGGGCCAGGGTCAGGAACCGCGACAGCCGCTCCATGACTGCCGCCTGGGGGACAAAGGGGGCGTCGGCGGCGGCCGCCTGGAATGGCATGCGCTCGATGAACCGCACGTCGACCGGCCGTTCCTGGGCGAAACGGCCGAAATCCTCGATCTCGTCGTCGTTCTCGCCCGGGATGATCACGACGTTGACCTTGACCGGCGCCAGGCCGCACCGCACGGCGGCCTCGATGCCGGCCAGCACCTCGTCGATGCGGCCGCCGCGGGTGATGCGGGCGAACCGCCCCGGGCGCAGAGAGTCGAGGCTGACGTTGACCCGGTGCAGGCCGGCCTCGCGCAGGGGGGCGGCGAAGCCGGCCAGCAGGACCCCGTTGGTGGTCAGCGACAGATCGTCGATTTCGGGAAAGGCGGCGAGGCGGCGCACCAGGTCGACCACCCCCTTGCGGACGAGCGGTTCCCCCCCGGTGACCCGCACCCGGTGCACCCCCTCGGCGACCGCCGCCGCGACGACCGCCAGCATCGTCTCGTAACGCAGGATCTGGGTGTGGGCCACCTTCGGCACGCCCTCGGCGGGCATGCAGTACACGCACCGGAGGTTGCACCGGTCGGTGATCGACAGCCGCAGATACTCGAAGACTGGCTGGGAACTGGCTTCCATAGGATGTTCGCCCCATGGTAGACCCCGGCTCCGCATTCGTCAAGGGCCCCAGTTCAGGGGTTTGACACTTCCCTGGTCCATTCTTACAATTGAAGTACTTCTCTCCTGGAGGGAATGTATGCGGATTCTGCGTCGCCTGTTTGTGCTGACCCTCGTTCTGGGCCTTGCCGCGGTGCCTCCCGCCCGCCCCCAGAGCGGCCCGTTTGGCGAGGATTCCACGGTCGGGGCGGCCCGCACCACCGCCGCCGGAACCGGGGCCGAGGCCGGCCAGGTCGCCATCAACAGTGCCTGGGTCAACGTCCGGTCGGGGCCGGGGGTGGGCAATGCCATCCTCAAAACCCTGCCCCGCGGCACCTCTGGCCAGATCCTTGACCAGAAGAACGGCTGGTACCTGATCGATTTTGGCAATGGCCTGAAGGGCTGGGTGCGGGGCGACCTCGTCAGCGGCACCGCGGGTGCGCCGCCCGCCGCGGTCAGCAGTGCCGTCCTCGACCGCGAATTCGCCCGCTGGGACCGCCACCTCGGCACCAGCCTGCTCGATTTCTCCCGGTTCAACTCCTGGTGGGGCCTGGGGCGCGCCTGGAAAGCCTTCCAGAACGGTGACTGGCAGGGTGCCTACGAGCTGGCCCAGAACGTCTCCACCAACCCGGTCGAGCGGCGGTATCTGATGGCCAAATGTCTCGCCAAACTCGGCCAGACGGGCGAAGCCAGGCAATTGCTCGATTCCATTCGCAAGTATCTCGAGGATTACGCCATGGTCCGCATCCTGGATGGGGCCGCCCGCCCCTACATCGAGGAGGGGGTCCCCTTCAAGTTCGGCGGCTTCGACGATCTTGCCACCTACCGGGCCAAGGTCAAGGCCGGCAACCGCCTCGGCCTCGAATCGAGCGAGTATTACGAGGACTTCGTCGACATCAACACCTGGAAATGGAAGTCGCCGGCCAAGGCCAGGGAGTTCGAGAAGATTGGCGGCCTCGACTGCTCCGGCTACGTCCAGCGGGTCCAGAAAGACCTGTTCGCCGCGGCCGGGGTCAAGTATCCCATCAGCGGCCGCACGTCCACCCGCGGGCTGTGGTCGGGGGAGTTCACCACCTCGATCAATCCGGGGGTCAAGCCCCCTCCCCCGCCTGACATCCGGCCCGGCGACATGATCCTGCTCGACTATGGCCACAACCGCTATGGGCACTCGATGATCTACCGCGGCATGGATGCCAAGGGAAACATCCTGGTGACCCAGATGGGCGGGGTGGCGGAACTGGCCGTCCTGCCCCCGGAAAAATATCAGTTCTACAAAGGCACCTACCGCATGAAGGGCATGGACAAGGTCCGTGAGAAGCTCCTGGCCTGAGAGCCTTTGACACGTGGCGGGGCCCGGTTCGCCGGGCCCCTTTCCATTTCCCGGCCGGAACGGTATCCTGGCTCCGGCAGTCCTGCCCGCACCTGCCCGCACCTGGTGCCCAGGGAATCCTCACGGAGGTCGAATCCATGCGCTTCCCGTTTCGTGGCCCCTCCTGGCTTTCCGTGTCCTTGGTTCTGGCCGTTCTCAGCCTGGCAACCCCCCTGCTCGGGCCGACCTGGGCGGGTGATGTGGCCGACCTCGTCCTGCAGGGGTCCTGGGGCAGTCAGCCCGAGCAGTTGGGGCTGATCATGCCCGCCCCGGGCGTCCTCCCCGCGGGCCCCTTCCAGGGGCCGGGCGGGTTCCGGGTCGATGCCCAGGGCGGCGTCTGGATCTCGGATTCGGTCAACCGGGCGGTCAAGGTCTTTCGCGAGGGGAAGGTCGAGGTCTTTCCCATTCCGGCCGCCGGCCTGGGTGATCTCGACCTGTGGGGCGAAGTCTTCTACGTCTGCACCCGTTCCCCCGACGGCCTCTTCGTCGGCCGGCAGAGCGACGGCGGCGAGATCCGCCGCCTTGCCGTGGCCTGCCGCTCGCCCGGCCGCCTGCAGGTCGTCGATGAGAACCGCATCCTGCTCGCCGACGACGGGGACGGCGGGCTGTGGTGGATCCGCAACGGGGAACCGGCGCGGCACCCCGCCGACGTGATGGAACCCCTTGGCACCGCCGAGCACGTGTTCGGCATCGTCTACGATCTCGACGCGGCCAGCCGCAGTGTCGTCAAAAGCGGCTGGACCGACCAGGAGAGCGAACCCGGCCTGTTCGCCCTGCTGAAGTTCCCGCAGGAACGGATCACCTTCACGCGCCTGCTCGGCCTGCAGGACGGGAACCCCTGGGTGATGATGGTCATGGCGTCGAACCCCGGCCAATACCGGGTGTTTCGGCTGGACGACGACGGGAAGGTCGTCCGCGAGGCGCGCCTGCCGGTGTTGACCGGCACCTGGCTGCCCGCCTGGTGGGTGGCGGGTCCCTGCCCCGTCGTCTACGGTTTCCGCAGTGATCCCCAGGGCTTCGCCATCCTGCGCCAGTCGCTCGAGTAGCGCGTTTTCGGGTTCGCCGCGCCCTGGCCTGCCCCGCCGCGGGCCCTGGAATTCCCCGCCGCTTCCCCTGCCCTGAGCGGGGTTGGGCTGGCCCGGGCCTTGATGGCACGGGACACGCACCAAGAGGACGGTTCAGGACGACGGTCCCCAGCGGCTTGGCCGCGGCGTCAGGCGGGTTCTGGCGCAGGTTCACGGCGGGATAGGCCCGGAGGGGGTCCGGCGATGGGAGATTGTGGTTTCCCTTTTTTCCGGGTGGGCATTTGTGGTAGACTCCGTCACCTTCGTCGCGGAGCCTGACCATGTCGGACCAGATCGCCGTCTCGGTGTGCATTCCGGTGTTCAACGAGGTCGACAACCTCGAGGAACTCGTGCACCGCGTGGAAGGGGTCATGGGCCGCCTGGGGAAGCCGTGGGAATTGATCCTGGTCGACGACGGGTCGCGCGACGGCAGTTTCGAGCGGATGCGCCAGCTGGGGGCTTCCCGGCCTTTCCTGCGGGGGATCCGCTTCGACCGCAACCACGGGCAGACGGCCGCCATGGCCGCCGGGATCCGCGTCTCGCGCGGGGAGGCGGTGGTGACCATGGACGCCGACCTGCAGAACGACCCCGAGGACATCCCCCGCCTGCTGGAGGGGCTGGCCGGGCACGATGCGGTCGTCGGCTGGCGCGCCCGCCGGCAGGACACCTTCGTGCGGCGGGTCTCGTCGCGGTTTGCGAACTGGTTCCGCAACCTGGTCAGCGACGAGAACATCCGCGACACCGGCTGTTCGCTGAAGGCCTTCCGCGGCCCGGTGGCGCGGGCTCTCCCCTTCTACGAGGGGATGCACCGCTT
>CAZKPI010000100.1:2357-2578 GCA_964554555.1 uncultured bacterium | reverse complement strand
GCGGCACCGTCGCCGAGATCGAGGTCGCCCACCAGCCCCGCACCAGGGGCACCTCGAAGTACAATGTCTGGAACCGGGTCTTCCGGTCCTTCCTGGATCTGCTGGCCATCCGCTGGATGAAATGGCGGCAATTGAGGTATCGCATTCACGATGAATTTTGACTGGGATTTCTGGGTCCTGTTCGGGTTTGTCGGCCAGGCGATGTTCTTCATGCGATTCTT
>CAZKPI010000100.1:0-2277 GCA_964554555.1 uncultured bacterium | reverse complement strand
CTTCTGGTATTTCAGCCTGCTGGGGACGTCGATTCTCGCCCTCTACGCCCTGCACCGCAAGGACCCCGTCTTCCTGGTCGGGCAGTCGCTGGGCTTTTTCATCTACATCCGCAATCTCATGCTGATCCGCAAGGAGCAGAAGTGCGATGACGCCGCCGTCCCCTGAACCCACCCCCGCCTCCCCGCCGGCCCCCTCCACGGCCGATTCCGGTTCTGCCGGCGGGCCGCTCCCGGCCGGGGAACCGGTGCCCGCGGCCGGTTCCCCGGAGGGCGATGACGGCCAGCCCCCCCTCCCCTCCCCCGGCCGGCCGGCGGCGGGAGAAGGTCCGGCCAGCCACGGCGGGGAGGCTGTTCCGCCGCGGCGGGCCTGGTCTCTCGGGCTGATCCAGGCCGTCCTGTTTTTCGGCGCCTTCGCCGTCGTCGCCTACCAGATCGGCACCCCGAGCCTGTTTGAGACGTCCGAAGGGCGGTTCGCCTCGGTGGCCCGCACCATGCTCGAGTCCGGTGACTGGCTGGTGCCGCGGTTTAACGGCCTGGTCCACCTGTCCAAGCCGCCGGTGGCCTACTGGGCCAGTGCCGCCGGCCAGGCGCTGTTCGGAACCAACGAGCTGGGCGCGCGGGCCCTCCTGCCCCTGGCGGCCGCGTTCACGGTGTGGGGGTGCTTCCGGATCGGTTTGCTGTTCATGCCCCTGCGCACCGCCCTCATCGGCACCTTCGTGCTGATGACCAGCCTGTTCTTCAACGCCCAGTTCCGCGGGTTGACGGCCGACCCCTTCCTGGCGATGTTCGAGACCTGGATGGTCTGGGCCCTGTTGGCCTTCGTCCTGGAGCCAACGCCGCACCGGGGACTGCTGTTCTACGCCATGGCGGCCGGCGCCATGCTGACCAAGGGGCCGCCCGGGCTGTTGCCCCTGCTGGGTCTCGTGCCGGGGCTCGGCCTGCGCTGCGGCTGGGACCGCCTCAAACGGCTGGCGGCCATGCCCTGGGGGTGGGGCATCTTCCTGGTGTTCGGGCTGGGGTGGTACCTGGTGATCGCGTTTCGCTTTCCCGGCGCCCTGTCGTATTTCCTGTTCGAGGAGACCCTGCGCCGGGTGGCATCTGAAGCCCACCAGCGGGGGGGGCCCTGGTACTATTTCTTTGGTATTTTGCTGGGCGGCACCTTCCCCTGGACGCTGTTCTTCGGCGGCGGGTTCCTGGCCTGCCTGGCGCGGGCCCGGAGCGGGCGCGACCCCATGGCGTTGCCCCTCCTGCTCTGGCTGGCGGTTCCTTTTGCGGTGTTCTCTCTCAGCCATTCCAAACTGCCCGCCTACGCCCTGCCCCTGCTGATCCCGGCCTCCCTGATGGCCGGCCGCTATCTCGCCCCGATGCTCCACCTGAACGAGGATGAGCCGCTGGCCTTCAAGCTCGAATCCTCGCTGACCCTGTTCTTCCTGGGCGTTTTTGCGGTGGCGGTGCTCTACTGCGCCTGGTCCGGGGTGGTGCCTGACCCCCGCTTCTCCAAGGTGGCCCTCTTTCTGGCCTTCTACCTGATCTTTTTGACGGGGTTTGGCTACCTCTTTTTGTCCTGGGAAATGGCCAAGGGCATCCTCCTGGTGCTGGGGCTGACCGTGCCCGGCAGTCTGATGTTCCTGATGCCCGGCCTGCGCGGCGACGAGGAGGTGGCCCCGGGGCGGTTCCTTCCCGGATACAAGGCCCTTCTCGAAGAGGTGCGGCTCCTGCCGCCCCAGGCCCGCATCCTGTGCATCGAGGACATGCTGCAGGCCATCCCCTTCTACACCGGGCGCGCCATCCCCACCTGGAATGTCACCCGGGAAACCCGGTTCGATCCGGGCCTGGCTCCCCTGTTCGACCTGCACGGTGACGAGGCCTTGCGCGAGAACGCCTCCGGCGGGGCCTGGCTGTTGGTGCGGGGAAAGGATCTCCCCAAGGTCGAGCCCGTCATCGGCCGCCATCTGGAGAGGCTGGCCGCCTGCGGCCCATGGGGCCTGTACCGGACCGGGGCTCCCCTGGCCACGATCAGGCCGCTGGGTTCGGGAACTCCCGACCTGGGTCCTGCTCACGGTCCGGGCGACTCGCGCGCCCGCCCCGGGGCGCCACGTTCTCCGGGCGGCCTGGAATTTCCGCCGGTCATCGAGACGGTCGATCACCCGCCCGTGCTCGCTTCCGGGTCGTCCTCGGAGCCGGTCTCGTCTGCCATGGCGTCGGCCGCGACCCCAACCACCCCGCCCGCCGCCCCGCCCGCCGCCCTGCCTGCCGCCCCGCTTCCGGCCCCGGCCG
>CAZKPI010000099.1:6207-11174 GCA_964554555.1 uncultured bacterium | reverse complement strand
CCCCGCCCCCCGACGCCGCCCCTGCGGGTGGTGTCGGCCGGCGCCCACTTCGAATGGGTCGATATCGACTGGCTCGAACGCCTCGCCGGGATGCCCGGCGTCGAACTGCACCTGGCCGGGCCCGGCCGGGGGGAGGCCTTTGCCCGGCTGGCGCGCCGGCCCGGCGTGACCGCCCACGGGGTGCTCGACCGCGCCCGTCTCCGGAGCCTGCTGGACCGCTGTCACGTCGGAGTGGTGCCCTTCCGCGATCTGCCCCTGACCCGGTCGGTGGATCCCGTCAAGGCCTACGAATACGCGGCCCGGGGCCTGCAGGTCTGGGGAACCGACCTGCCCTCGTTGCGCCGCCACCCCTGCCTCGACCGGTGCCTGGACCTGGCCGCCCTCGGGCCGGATCTCGTCGCCGACGCGATCCGGGGCTGGGAAACCCGCCGTCGTTCCCCGCCGCCTCCCACCTGGAACGACCGGCTGGCCGACCTTCTGCCCCGCCTCGAGGAGCTGATCGCATGAAGAGCACCCCTGCCCGGGGTGACACGGAGCCGGCATGAGCATCCTGGTGGTCGGTTTCTTCGGCGAGGGGAACCTGGGTGACGAGGCGATCCTCGAAGGCCTGGCGGCCAGTCTTCCCGCGGGATGCCCACTGGCTGTGACTGCCGGATCCCAGCCCTTGGGGGCACCCGCCGCCCGCCTGCCCCGCCGGGGAATGTCGGCCTGGCCCGCCTTCCTGCGGGCGGTGCGCGAAGCCCGCCACGTCGTCCTGACCGGGGGCATCCTGCAGGACTGGTCGTTCGACGGGGTGGTCTTCTACGCCCTGCGGATGCTGGCGGCCTCCCTGGCCGGCCGGCCGCCGGGCCTGTGGGGAACGGGTCTCGGACCCCTGCGGCATCACGCCGCCCGGGCGATCGCGGCCCGCGTGCTTCGCCGTGCCGGCCCGGTCTGGGTGCGGAGCAGGGGGGCGGCCCGCCTGTTCCACGAACTGACCGGCCGGGAGGCGCATCTCGGCTGTGACTGGTCGTGGGCCATCCCCGATCCGGTCCCGGAAACCGCCGGGCTGACGTCCGGCGCGGCGGGTGGTCCTTCCCTTGTTCCGTTGCCTGGTGATGGGACCGGGCTTGCCGGGCCTGCGGCGTCGGTCGGGGCCGCCGCCAGGCGGGCCAGCGGACCGGAAGGTCCCCTCCCCCATCCGCCGCCGTCCGAGGCGACCGGGTTCCGCCTGCCGGCCGCGCCGACCGCCTGCCCTGCGCTGGCTGACTGGAACGGACGGCGAATCGGGCTGAACCTTCGCCCCTGGGCCGACCGCCGGTTCCTGGACCGGGCCCGCCGCGGCCTGGCCGGTCTTCCATCCGGCGCCCTGCTCGGTGTCGCCGCCCGGAGCGAGGATGCCCGCCTTCTGCGGGCCTCGTTTCCGGGCCTCGAAGTCGGTGAGCCCGCTTCTTTCACCGATCTGATGCGCCTCGGCCGCCGGCTGTCGGAAGGCTGGGCCATGCGGTTCCACGTCGTGCTGGCCTGGCTGCGCGCGGGCCTCCCGGTCGTGCCGCTGGCCTACGACAACAAGGTGGACGGCCTGTGCCGCGAGGTCCAGGCCCCGGACTCCGGCCGCCCGCCCTCTCAAGCGTCCTCGCCCCTCGAGCCAACCACTGCCGGGGCGGTCCTGGCCGACGCCGTCTGGGCCATGGAAAACCGCCGGCGTTTTCTCGCCATGCAGACAGCCCTGAGGGAGGCCCTCCAGACGGGGTGACCCGTATCCGGGGCGGTCCCAGGCCCGTCGTCCCTGGCCCTTCCATAGGGGCCGGGAAAGCGGTCTTCCCGGCCCGGGTCATGGTGGTGGGATGGCTGGGGTCCCCGGCCGTTGGTCCTTTACAGCTTCCTGAAGGTGATAAAGATCGACGGCTTGTACATGGTCGTGATGCTCTGGACGTCGGGAACGGTCCCGGTCCAGTCAGTGTCGACGAGATCGCCATAGCTGTCCACGGCCCCGGGGTTCCAGAGGGCGCATTTTCCCATGGTGAGGCGGGATTGCAGGACACTGCCCTCGGCGCTGAAGTGGAAGGTGGTCTGGGTGCCGTCGTCGGTCCCATCCAGGGGGATGTCGGTCAGATCGAAGATCCACACATACTCCGCGTTTCCATACTTGCCGTCGAGCCCGGTGGGTCCCCCGACGGCGGAATACTCGCAGTGGGCCGAGGCGATGGTTTTCTTGACATCATCGATGGTGCCCGTGATGGACCACGTGGTCGTCACCCCGGAGGACGTCGTGGCCGCCTTGATGGAAAAGGAGGAGCCGCTCCAGGTGGCGGTGGTTCCGCTGGGGAACTTGTGCTTGTTGCCGCCGATGTCGAAGTCGGTGTCGCGCCACTCGGTCGTGCCGCTTTCGTAGCGGCTCTTGAACTGCCTGACGGCGTCGAAACCCATGACCGCGATGTGGTTGCACTGCTGGATCCGCGGCAGGATGGAGGGCTTCTCCAGACGGATCTTGAAGGTCCGCGTGGAGGTCGAGTTGTTCTTCACCAGGATGGTCAGACATTCCTTGGCGTTGAGGGAGACGGTCACCGGACCGGTCAGCTCATACTGCATGATGGTCGAATCAGGGAAGAGTCCCGCATTGGAAAACGATTTCCGGTGGACCACCGTCACGGCGGTCTGGTCGGCCAGGGCGCCGGCCAGGGAGACCGTCAGGGTCGCCGGAGAAGCCCCGCTCTTGAAGTGGTAGACGGCGGCGGAAAAGGCATTGACGGTGGGTTCCAGGCTCTTGGTGGTGAAGGTGATGGACTCCGGGGCGGGTTCCTCGGTTCGCAGATGGAGAGGTGAACTGGCACTGAGAAAGGTGAAGTTGACATACTCGTTCCAGACCTGGTGGAAGGGGTTGCAGTCCAATCCCTCGACGTAGTCCATGAACTTGGTGGTGTTCCCCAGGCCCTTGTGGACGTCTTCCCACAGGCTTTTCAACGCAACATCCAGTTTGCGCTGGGTTTTCAGATAGTCGAGGAAGAACAGAAGGCAATAGGCATGCTTCTGTTCGTTCTGATACCAGGGGTTCTGGAAATACGTGTAGAGGAACTCGTTGTCCTGCGGCTTGACGATATCCGCCCGGGCCTCCGGAAAGATGGACAGGACCGCAAAGTCGGGAGTTCCTTCGGCGAACCAGTACAGAGTCGCCCACAGGGTCCAGAACGAGTCGTAGCGGAACTGGATCAGGTGGAACAGCTCATGGGCGCACTCGGCCTTCATTTTCGTCGAGGTTCCCAGCTCCTTCTTGGCAAGATAGAGGAACTCGTTCAGATACCCGCTGTTGGCCTCTGAATCCTGGAAATCGTCCACCACCACCTCAATGGTGGTGGAGGGAATGGTGAGATTCAGCGCCTGATACTTGGCGTAGGCATCGTCGAGAACCTTGCCGACCTGGTCGATCAGGTCGGTGCTCGTGTTCGCGTAGTCGAAATAGATCTTGAACCGCCCCGCGGGGGAGGCTTTGGAAAAGTAGAAGGGGTAGTTGAGGACGATCCACAGGCTCAGGTGGTCGGTGGTGACCACCAGCCGCTTTCGGGCAGTGTCAGCGACGTAGGAGACCGGCCGCCACTTCTTGTACTGCTCGTCGAAGTATGACACATTGAACCCCTCGCCCTCGGCCAGGTTGGCATTGACATCCGTCGCCTGATAGGGGAACTCGATGGTCAGCGGCTGGGAGAAGGTGGCCATGGTACCCAGGGTCACCTCGTAGGCGCCCAGGGTTCCCCACCGGGCCGACGGGGCGCTGGCCACGCTCGAGGCGGCTTTGGGGGTGACCGACAACGTCGTCGGGGCGGTCAGCAGGCCGCCGGGAATGGTCACCAGCAGGTCGCCCGCCTGAATGGTCTGGCTGGCAGTGCTGGGTTGCACGATCACCTGGGTGGGTCCCTGCGTGGAGGTCGGATCGGAACCCAGGGGGTTGTCCCCGTCCCCGCCGCTTCCACAGCCCAGCAAAAGAACCGCCCCCAGGGCAAGGACGAACAAGACCATCAGGGATCGTGACGCCATCGGATCCTCTCCTTTGTTGAGCTGACTACACGGGAACTTGGCGGTGCATCCTTGCCCGGCAAGGTCCCAGGGTCGTCGCCTTTCCAGTCCAGTAAACCCGAGGGGTTCCCGGGTGTCAAGTACGATGGTGAGCCGTTCCCCCGGCCCTCCGGTCCCCCCCGTGCTCGCGCACCTCCGGTCTGGGCCCTGGCGCCGCCCAGGTGGATGGGGGATTGATCCTCGGGCCGGATTGGCGGAAAATGCAGGGAACCCAGTCCTCCCGGAAAATTCCTGCCCAAGGACGGTTCCGATGATGCCGCCGGCCCGGCCCGGCCTCGACGCCCTGCTCGCCCTCCCGGCCCTGTTCTACGGCGGTTTGGCCGGGCTTGAGCGATGCTTCTTTGCCGCCTTCCCCTTCCTGGTCGCCCGGCCGGCCGCCGCCGTCGTCTCGGTCGGCAACCTGTCGGTCGGCGGCACCGGCAAGACCCCCCTTCTGCTCGAACTGCTGGCCGACCCGGCGCGGCCGGCCGCCACGGCGGTCCTCACCAGGGGCTACCGCAGTCCCTGGGAGCGGGGGTTCTACCTTCTGCGCGGGCCGGGACCACACCCGGCGGGGCTGACCGACGAGGCCCTGCTGGTCAACGCCGCCTTCCCCGACGTTCCCCTGCTGATCGGAAAGAACCGCGCCCACGCCGCCGCCATGGCCGAGCGGTGGTTCCGCCCGCGTCTGCTCCTGCTCGACGACGGGTTCCAGTACCGGCGTCTGCGGCATGACCGCGACCTGGTCCTGTGGGACACCACCATGGACCCCGCCGCCGCCCGGCTGATTCCCCAGGGCCGCCTGCGGGAACCGCCGGCGCGGCTCGCCGCCGCCACCGCTCTGCTGTTGACCCGCTGTGAGACCGCGGCGCCGGCGCAGGTCGAGGGCTGGCGGCGGCGGCTCCACGCCTGGGCCCCCGGGGTGCCCCAGCTGGAAC
>CAZKPI010000099.1:0-6133 GCA_964554555.1 uncultured bacterium | reverse complement strand
CTTCGCCGCGCTGGCCAACCCCCTCCCCTTTTTCTCCCTGCTGGAGAGCCTCGGCTGTCGGACCAGCGGCCGGCATTCCTTCCGCGACCACGACCGGTTGCCGCCTGCCACGCTGGATACCCTGGGCCGGCAGGCGGCGGCCGCCCGGGCGGTGTTGGCCTGCACCGAAAAGGACCGCGTGAAGATCGACCCCGGCACGGCCGCCCGACTGGGGGTCTGGACCCTCGTCACCCGCCTGCGGACGACGGCGGGGGAACCGGTTCCCGCGGCCCTGCGGCGGCTGGGCTGTCTTCCCTGGTAGAACCGGCGGCCGGGCGGCCGGGCCCGGCGCCTGCGGCCGGCCACCATCGCCGGCGCAGGAGGATGATGATCCGGGCGACCGCCAGCCCCAGGCACAGGCCAGCGACCACGTCGAGCGGATAGTGGACCCCGACGTAGACCCGTGACCAGCTGACCGTCAGGGCCAACAGCAGTACCGGCAGGCCGGCCGCCCATCCGGCCTCGGCCCACACGACGGCGGCCGCCGCCCCGGCGTTGGCGGCATGCGACGAAGGAAAGGACCGGCTGGTCGTGCGGGACACCAAAAGTCTCACCGCCGGCTCGGCACAGCAAGGCCGGTCGCGACCGACCAGAGGCTTGACGACCCGGGCCGAAACCAGGTCGGACAACCCGATGGCCACCAGCAGGCACAGGGCCAGCGGCCGCCACCGGCCGGCAAAGCCGAGCAACAGCCAGAGCCAGGCCGCCGCCAGGAACGGAGCCCACAATTTCGCGTTGGTGACGAGAGGCATCACCTGGTCGAGCCAGGGAGTGGTCCAGGCCTCGTTGAGCAGGGTGAAGAGTGACCGGTCGAATTCAAGCATGGCCATCCCCCGTCACCGCCGGGGTCCGCGGTAGCCCCTGCTTTGCCTCTTCCGCATCGTCCCGGGTGCGCGGAGGCGTGAGGCGGCGGAAGACACCATCCTGCTGGGGGCGCATCCTAGTATTCCGTGTGAACCGTCTCGAGATTCTCGAACTTGGCGAATTCCGAGAAGAAGGCCAGTTCGAGCGACCCGACCGGGCCGTTGCGCTGTTTGGCGATGATGACCTCGGCCTTGTTGCGCGCCTCCTCTTTCTTCGGGTTGTAGTAGATGTCGCGGTAGAGGAACAGCACGACGTCGGCATCCTGCTCGATGGCGCCGGACTCGCGCAGGTCAGACAGCATCGGCCGCTTGTCGGTGCGCGATTCGACGGCCCGCGACAGCTGGGACAGGCAGATGACCGGCACGTTCAGCTCGCGGGCCAGGCCTTTCAGACCGCGCGAGATGGCCGAGACCTCCTGCTGGCGGTTGTCCTGACTGCCCGAGCCGGGCATGGTGATCAACTGCAGGTAGTCGATGACGATCAGCTTGATCTTCTCCTGGCTCGCGGCGCGGCGGGCCTTACTGCGGATCTCGAGCAGGGAGGCGCCGGGGGTGTCGTCGATGAACAGCGGGGTGTTCTCGAGGACGCCGGCGGTCAGGGTGATCTTCGACCAGTCCTCGTCGCCGAGGAAGCCGCGCCGCACCTTCTGGCCGTCGATGCGGGCCTCGGAGCACATCAGGCGGGTGGCCAGCTGGCTCTTCGACATCTCGAGCGAGAAGATCAGGGCGGGCATCTGGCACTGGTGGGCGGCATACTGGGCGATGTTGAGACAGAAGGCGGTCTTGCCCATCGAGGGGCGCGCCGCCACGATGATCAGGTCGCTGGGCTGGAACCCGGCCGTGAACTCATCGAGCTTGGCGAACCCCGACGGCACGCCGGTGATGGCCTGCTTGTGCTCGTAGAGACGCTCGAGGGCCGTGAACGTCTCGGCCACGAGGTCCTTGATCCGCACGTAGGGCCGGGTCATGCGGAACTGGCTGAGCGACAGCACTTTCTGCTCGGCCAGGTCGAGCTGTTCCTCGGCGACGGCCTGCGGGTCGCTGGCGTCGCGGCTGACCTCGCCCGATACCTGGATCAGCCGCCGCAGGAGGGCCTTCTCTTTGACGATCTTCGCGTGGTAGGAGGCATTGGCGGTGCTGACGACCGAGTTCAGCAGTTGCGACAGGTAGGCCGCCCCGCCGCAGTCGTTGAGGCGGCCCTTCGATCGCAGTTCCTCCTGCAGGGTGACCGGGTCGCAGGGTTTCTGGGCCTGGTACAGGTCCAGCAGGGCCTGGTAGATGAACCGGTGCGAGGCCTGGAAAAAGTCGGAAGCGTCGATGATCTCGGTCGAGGCGGCGGTGGCTTCCTCGCTGAGCATCATGGCCCCGAGCAGGCTCTGCTCGGCCTCGAGGTTGTGGGGGGGAACGCGGGTGAAGGTCTCGGTCATGCAACGCACCTCCGGGGCGGTCGGCGAACCCCTCCGGGCATCCCCGGAAAAGGCGGGGGCATGCCGGTGGCGGCGGGTGGGGGGAAGGGAAGTAAGGGAAGGATGGGAGAAAGGGAGGGAGGGGACGGGGGGCGCGCCCGGCGAGGGCCCCAACCCATGCAGGGACGCGATGGCTCGCGTCCCTGCATGGTCGGACCGGTTGTCAACGAGGGCAGGTCACCGGCCGCACGGGCCGGCGTCAGGGGCTCAGGAAGCCTGGGGAGCGGGGGTCTCCTCCTCGGGCAGGACGACGACCTTGACGGTCGCCTTGATCTCGCCGGAGAAGCGGACGGTGACGTCGTGCTGGCCCAGTTCCTTGATGTGGTCGGTGACGATGTTCTTCTTGTCGATCTCCACCTTGGACTCGGCGTGGATGGCCTCGGCGATCTCGGCGCTGGTGACCGAGCCAAACAGGCGGCCCTTCTCGCCGGACTTCTTGGTGATGCGCAGGGTCAGACCGTCGATCTTCTGGGCCAGCGCCTGGGCGGCGTCGCGCTCCTTGGCTTCCTGGCGCTTCCAGGAGGCCTCGAGCAGTTTCACGTTTTTCTTGGAGCCTTCGGTCAGGGGGACCGCGAGGTTGCGGGGGAACAGGAAATTGCGGGCATAGCCTTCGGTGACGCGCTTGGTGTCGCCTTTCTTGCCGACGCGATCGATGTCCTTGATCAACAACACTTGCATGGGAATTCCTCCTTCGGGGAATCAGTCGAAGAATGAGTCCTCCTCGTCCGACCGGTCGCGGGCGGGCGGGGTCGGGGCCTTGGGGGCCCGGAAATCCGCCCACACGTCGATGATGCCCAGCCACACCAGCAGGTTGGTGAGGAGCAGGGCCAGAAAGGACAGGCCGAGACGGTTGGGAGAACTGATGTTGTACGTGTCGAAGTAGAAGTAGAGAATGGACAGCCCGACGATGAAGTAGAGGATCTTGCTGATGGCCAGGCAGTTGGCCCCGATCTGCCGGAAGAAGTCCTGGGCGGCGGCCGGTTCCACGAGGTCGGCCCCGTGGAACAGGAACCAGCCGGCCACGAACAGCCAGATCAGGTTCCAGTCGAACCGCCAGGCCGGGAAGGGCGGCAGGGGGGTCAGGGTGAACCCGAATCGCGAGGCCAGGGCCTGGGCTCCCAGGTAGATGATCCCCACCGAGATGAGGTGCCAGGTGAAGATGAAGGTCACCGGCACCAACAGCAGGAAGAAGTCCATCCAGCCCTGGAAGTGCTCAAGCAGGAGTTCGGAGGCCAGGGGGTCGGCCTCGCTCTTGCGCTGGAACTCGCGGACCTGCCGGGTCAGTTCCAGCTTCTGGCTGATGACCACCCGCCGGATCGACCACAGCTCGAGCCCGCCCTCCCCGAGGAAGGGGAGCACCCCCCACCAGGCCGCCGAGGACACCGTGGCGATCAGGAGGGTGGCGGCGATGGCCCGCATGGGGGCCTGGCCGGCCTGCAGAAGACCCGCCAGGACGGCGGCGGGCAACAGCAGAAGCGGGATGAGCAGAAGGGCGAAGCCGCCCCCGCCCAGCCAGGTGGACAGGGCCAGGGTCAGACCGCTGTAGAGCAGGAACCAGGTGCCGCCCCAGGCCAGCCCCACGAGCAGGGCGGGCAGGCCCGCCAGGGCCATCAGCAGGGCCCCCACGGGGGGCAGACGGCCGGCCAGAAACAGCGCCAGCAGAGTCCACCCCGCCATCAGGGTGGTGCCGATGGTGCGCTGGCCGATGGTCTGTGGCATGGTCGCCGCCGGGCTTGTCGGTCGTCTGGCCGCCGGATCGTTCCCTCTTCCCTTACGCCGCGGTGAAGGGCAGGAGGGCGATGTTGCGGGCCTTCTTGATCGCCGTGGTCAGCAGTTTCTGGTGACCACAGCAGGTGCCGGTGGTGCGGCGGCTGATGATCTTGCCGCGATCGTTGATGAACCGGCGCAGGCGGTTGGTGTCTTTGTAATCGATGAACGCCACCTTGTCCTTGCAGAACTGGCAGACCTTCCGGTGCCGGGGGCGCTTGTAATCGGGGCGGGGGGAAGTTTCAGTGGTAGCCATGGAATGCTCCTTTGGTTTCTCGTTGTTCGCTCAGGGTGGCGGCCTAGAAGGGGACGACGTCGTCGCCGCCCGAGCCGCCGCCGGTGGATTCAGGGGGGAAGCCGTCGCCGCCGTCGTTGAAGTCGGGGGCCCCGTCGGAGCCGCCCTCCTCGCCGCGACTGCCGCCGCTGCCGCCCGGGCCGCCCAGGAACTGGACGTTGTCGGCCACGATCTCGGTGACCGTGCGTTTTTGCTTGTCCTGGGTCTCGTAGGTGCGGTTCTGCAGTCGGCCTTCGACGTGGACCGCGCGGCCCTTCGTCAAAAACTTACTGCAGTTTTCACCCGCCTTGCCCCAGACGATGATGTTGAAGAAGTTGGTCTCCTTCTTGAACTCGCCGTCAGAGCCCTTGTACTGGCGGTTGACGGCGATGCCGAACTTGGCGATGGCCGTCCCCTGGGGGGTGAACCGCAGTTCGGGATCCCGGGTCAGGTTCCCGATCAGAAAGACCTTGTTCAGGTTCGCTGCCATGCGGTTGGTCCGTTACTGGACGCGGGTGGTGGTCAGGAACCGCAGGACGGCCTGGTTGATCAGGTAGAACCGCTCGAGCTCGCGCAGGTCGTTGCCGGTGCCCTTGAACTCGACCAGGACGTAATAGCCCTCGGTCTGCTTCTCGACCTTGTAGGCCAGGGGCCGCTTGCCCCAGCGGTTGACCCGCTCGACCTGACCTCCGTAGCGGGTGATGGCGCCTTCGACCTTGGCGATCAGGGCGTCCAGAGCCTCATCGGAAATGTTGGGCTCGGTGAAGAAAAGGGTCTCATATGGTCTCACGTGATGGTGTCTCCCTTCGGCTTTGAAATTCAGCCCGCACCTGACCAGGGGGCGAGCAGGGTGGTACCCCACAGCATAGCACGACTCCAACGCTGATTCAAGAGGTCACGGCCGCCGCGATCGCAGACGGGCTTTCCCGGTGCCGCCCCCCTTTCCCTCTTCACGAATCCCCGACTTCGGTCGATCCTGTCGTTGCCCCGGGCCGGCGGCCCGGCGGTCGAGTTCGCCCACGTCCATCGACGGGAAGGAGAACAGCATGTCGAGAGAGGGAATGGGAAAGGGTGTTCCCCGGAGAACCGGAGCGCGGGGCCGGCTGACCTTTGGTCTGGCACTGGCCATGGTCGCCGGGCTGGCCGCCGGCGGCCAGGCGGCGGCCGCCCCGGCGGATGCCCGCGTCAGGCGGGGCCCTGATGCCATTCTGGCGTTCCAGGAGGAAGGCGATTTCGACGGGGCCATCGCTGAAGTCCGGCGGCAGATATCCGTCCAGAAGAGCCCCAAGGCGGCCAACGCCCTGCGCTTCTACCTCGCCGACCTGCTCCAGCGCGTCGGCCGGCACGAGGAAGCCCGCCAGGTCTTCGCCGAGGTGTTCGACACCCGCCTTGCCCCCGACCTGGCCCCCGCCCTCTACGGCATCGCCCAGACCTCGCTGGCGATCGGGGACACCGACCGCGCCCGCCTTGCCGCCGCTGAACTGGCCAGGGTGGCGCCCGATGCCCCGGTGATCGAGTTCGCCCGGTTCATGTTCGAAACCGAACCCTTCTCCATCGACGGCCGCCTCGGCGGCTTCTTTGCGGCCCTCGCCCAGGCCCAGGCCGGGGAAAAGGCCACCCGGCCTGCCCAGGCCCCGTCAATGCCCGCCCCGTCTGCGCCCGCCCGGCCCCCCGTCGGGCCTGCCCCCGCAACCACCCCGGCCCGGGCCGGACCGGCCGCCGCC
>CAZKPI010000098.1:0-11325 GCA_964554555.1 uncultured bacterium | reverse complement strand
AGCCGGAGTAGCCGCAGGCCACGCAGGTGATTGGGGCCACGAGCAGGGGATGGGAGCCCCGGGCCCGCACCATGAAATCGGTGTCCTGGCCGCCGAACGAGTTGGTCGACATCAGCTGGGGGGCGGTGAAGCTCGCCGTGCAGACCGGGCAGGTCACCTCCACCCGGTTGGTGGTGGTGGCGGGGGCAGGACCAGGAACCAGGGACCAGGCGAGGACGAGCAGGAGCAGGGCCAGGGTGGGGTGGCGGGGCAACATGGGGGTTCCTCCAGACGGGTTCTACCCGGGGTGGTGTTCTTCAGGCGGCGGGCGTGAACCCGCGGTATCGGTGAGGGCCATTGTAGCACGGGGGCCGGCCGTCCGTTCGAGCAGGGCGAGGGTCACGTCGTCGGCCCAGCTGTCCTGGCCGGTGAAGGCCTTGACCCGCCCCGACACGGCTTCGAACAGGTCGCCGGCGGGAAGGTGCCGCGTGCCGTCGAGCGCCGCCTCGAGCCGGGGGTAGGAGAAAGGCTCGCCGCCGGGGCCCGTGGCTTCAACCAGGCCGTCGGTGAACAGGGCGAGGCGCGAGCCGGGGGCGGCGGCGACCGTCTTCATCCGGAACACCCCTTTCTTGAAGGTGCCGAGGGGGAAGCCCGTCAGGTTCAGCGACTGGGGCGGCCGGCCGGGTTCGAGCAGGTAGGGATAGGCCTGGCCGGCGTTGGAGAAGGTGATGGTGCCGTCAGGGGCGGCCAGCCCGACGAAGCAGGTCATCATCTTCACCTTGCGGACATGGGTCAGCAGAAGATCGTTCAGGGTGCCCAGGATCCGGTCGGGGCCGGTGGTCCCCTCCCGGGCCAGGATGCCGAAAGCGGCCTTGACCATGGCGACCACCAGGGCCGCCGAGACCGAGTGGCCCGACACGTCCCCGACGATGAAGACGAGGGTGCCGTCCTCGCGCGCACAGGCATCGTAATAGTCACCGCCGATCTGGCTGGTCATCAGACTGCGGCCCTGAAAAACCCATTCGCCGGCCCCGATCGGGCGGGCCGGCAACAGCCGCGTCTGCACGAGATGGGCGACCTCTAGCTCCTCGAGGCTGGCCAGGGCCTGATTGAACGCCTCGGCCAGCCGCTCCCATTCGTCGCCCGTCGCCAGGGTGATCCGGTGCTGGTGCTGGCGGGTCTCGATCGCCCGCACCCCCGCCATCAGGGTGGCGGAGGGCCACAGGATCCCCTCGGCCAGCCGCCAGGCCAGCAGGATCAGCAGGATCAGCAGGAGGCCGACCCCCGCCGCCAGCCGCTGGCGCAGGCCGGCCAGGCCGGCCAGGGCCTGGTCCAGCGGCAGGGTCGCCACCAGCAGGTAGTGGGGAAGATGCGGACAGGCCATGCCCGCCAGCAGGAACGCCTGGTTCCCGCGCCGGACCACCTCGCTCAACAACCTCCGGGGCGGGGTGAGCCGGGCCATGATCCGGGCGAACGGCCGCGCCGAGCCGAGGTAGGGAAAGGCGGGCGCCATGGCGTCGGTGGGCAGGGCATACAGGCGCAGGCCGGCCGGCCAGGGCCGGCCGCCCCCGAAGACGCGGGCCAGGAACCCGTGCTGAAGGGACGGCATCTGGTGGAACAACAGGGAGCAGTACTCCCCGCGGCCGTCCGGCCCGGGAACGATCTCGACGAAGGTCATGGTGACCGTCCGGCCGGTGCCCAGGGTCACGAAGTCCCCGAACCGCGAGGCGAACAGCTGGATGGGGTTGCGGGTGGTGCCGTCCATGAAACTGCCGACCACCATCGAGGTCAGGTTCTCCTTCTCCTCGACGGGGGCCAGCCCCCTCTGCCGGTCGTGCTCCCGGATGAAATCGCGGCAGACCTGGACGACGATCCGGTTCAGACTGCCGTCGTCGTTCGGATCGGGCAGGCCGATGAAGTCGCGCCCGTTGGTGCCGTCGTAGCGCCAGTTCCGCACGAACTCCACCTCGTTCGGCCGCGGGTTGAGCCCCGCCTCGTTGTAGGTCCGCATCCACCGCATCCGGCGGGACGGCGGCAGGAGAGCGATCCGCCGGATCTGGACGGCAGAGTTGGAAAAGGGCCGGAGCAGGACCCCGGCCGAACTGACCACCATCGCGGTGTCGATGCGGGCGGCCAGCTCGAATTCCTGGAGCCGCAGGAGGAAGGCCGCCAGGGCCCGGTCCCGCTGGGAAGCCGCGCCGGGGGGGAGGGCGGCGGCGGCCGTGGCGAGGCCGCGCCGCACCTTCTCGAACTCGCGGGCATAGAGTTGACGGCGTTCCGCCAGCAGGGAGGGGAAGTGGGAATCGATCTCGACCAGCCGCTCTTCCAGCGAGGCCAGGGCCTCGGCCGCCAGCGCGTCCCGGCGATGGCTGGCCAGGCTTTGCCAGAACAGGAAGGTCACCCCCAGCGGCACCAGGCAGGCGACGGCGACGATCCCGGCCAGAAGCTCGGGAAGGGCCACCCGGGACTGCTCCCCGCTCCGCGTCCCCCAGCGGACGGCGAGGGGAAGCCACAGGAACAGCAGGCCCAGGGCCCACCGGGGCAGGACCGGCGCGGGAGGGGTCAGGGCCACGAAGGGCACCAGGCGCTGGCTTCCCGGGGAAAACACCAGCAGGCGGCCGGCCCGGCGGGTGCGGTTGTCAGGCTCGGTCAGGAAGGCGCGGCGCAGGGCGGGAAGGTCCCCGGCGCCCAGCGGAGGCGGCAACAGGCTGTGGGCGGGGTGGGTCATGTGCAGAAACCCCACCCGACGGCGGGGAACCCCGTCCTGGCGCAGACCCCACCGCACCATCCGGTGGTCGGGAAGCCGCCGTTCGTGGAAGAGGATCAGCACACCGGCGACCAGGGTGGGCGAGGGCTGGTGGGAGAAATCCCACATGGCCCATGTCCGGAACGGCCCTCCGTGCAGGCGGACCAGCCGCCGGGGCCGGCCCCGCAGGAGGTCGAATCCCACGCCGCCGCGCAGGAACCGAATGGTGGCCGCCTCCTTGGCGGGCGGCACCGGCCGGCCGGTGAGCGCTCCCGTCCGCATCAGCTCGAAGGCAGTTTCGGCGCCCGCGCGGGCGGCCGGCCCGGCGTCAAACACCCGGCCCTGGGCGTCGAACCGGAAGACCTCCCAGCCTGACGCCGGCAGGCCGACGGCGGCGGGAAAGGAAGCCAGGAAGGCGGCGGCTCCGGACGCGGGAATCCCCAGGCACCCATCGGCGATCGCCCGCCCGAGCCTCTCCAGACCATGCTCCGGCTGTATGGTCTGGCTGTGGTCCTGCAGCCAGCGCGCGGCCCGTCCGGCCAGGCGTTCCTCGTCGCGCCCGGCCTGATGGCCGGCCAGGAGCCAGGCGGCGCCAAGGTGGACGATGACGCCCAACGCCAGCCCGACGACGAAGCGCCATCCGCCCGCCCCCCGGCCCCCGGCCGGCCGGCCGTTCCCCGGGTTGCTCATGGGCCGCCTCCGGGGCGGGCGGGGGCCGCCCGCAGGATGACGATGGTCTGGTCGTCGTCGGGAACGCCCCGGCCGCCCCAGGCCTGGGTGACTTCGAGCAGTTCCCGGGCCAGGTCGGCCGGCGGCAGGTGCCGGCGCCGGTCGGCCTCCTGGAGCAGGCGGGGAAACGAAAACATCACCCCCCGGGCATCCCGGATCTCGACCAGTCCGTCGGAATAGACCACCAGCAAGCCCCCGGCCGACAGATCGAGGGTCGCCTCGCGGAAGAGGAGCTGGCGCCGGATGCCCAGCGGGAGGCCGCCGGCCTTCAGCATCTCCCCGGGGCGCCCTTCCAGGAGCAGGAAGGGGAAGGGATGCCCCGCCGAGGCACAGGTCAGGAGCCGGGTGGCGGGGTCGAAGATGCCGACCCACATGGTCATCGACAGGCTCTTTTCCGACTGGTCCAGCAGGTTGCGGTTCATGGCCTCGAGGATGCGGGCGGGTCCCAGGCCGCGTTCGGCGTGCATGGCGAGGCTGATCTTGGCGGCGGCCTCGACCAGGGCGGAGGGGATGCCGTGGCCCGCCACGTCCCCCACGGCGAACAGCACCCGGCCGTCGGCGAGACGGATCCAGTCGTGGTGGTCGCCGCCCAGGTCGGTGGCGGTGCGGCAGACGCCGTGCAGGCTCCAGTCGGGGCCGGCCAGGGGTTCGCCCGGCCACAGGTGCTCCTGGACCGACCGGGCGAGGTGCAGTTCGCGGAACTCCTCCATCATCTGGTTGAACCGGTCGGCCAGCCTGGCCAGTTCCTCCACCCGGCCAGGGGTGATCCGCCGCTGGAATTCGCGCCGGGTCAGGGCCCCCAGCCCCGCTTCGAGGCCGGCCAGGGGTTCCAGCAGAAGGGCGGAGGCGACCCGGGCCACCCCCAGGGCCATGGCCAGCAGGGCCAGCGCCAGCAGGGCGAGGCGCAGGTTCAGGTCGCGGGTTCCCGCCCGCAGGGCGGTCAGGGGCTGGGCCATCATCAGCACAAAGTCGTCGAGATGCTGGCCGGGAAGGGCGGACACCAGGAACTCGCGGCGGCCGATCCGCCACATGGCGTGCTGGGGCAGGCGGGAGGTGACGGCCAGTTCCTTCAGGCGGCGGAGGACGGTGCTCCGTTCCAGATGGGGCCGGGGAAAGGAGGGCAGGCTGGGGCTTTCCTGATGCGGCAGGGCCAGGAAGAGTGGTTGGTCCGGGGTGCGGGGGGCCAGTTCGCGGGACACCCGGGCCAGGAATCGCCGGTGCAGGGCGCTCTTCTGGTGCAGGACGGTCATGATGGCCCTCGCCACCCGGGGGGGGGCCGGTTCGGCCCCGGGGGCCCGGGAGCTTTCCGGCGGGGAATCGGCTGACCGGGCCGCGGCCGGCGTGCCATCCCCCGGGGGGGCATCGGCCGTCTGACAGCCTGCGGCCTGGACGCCCGCGGACCGGGCATCGTCCGGCGTGGGTCCGGTGGCCAGTTCTGGAAGCATGCCGAGGTAGGCGGGAACCTCCTGCTCGAACAGCATGAGGTTCTGGATGGTATCACCCCGGGCGAGCATCTGCTTGAAGAAGGCTTTGCCCGTGGATCCGGTCAGGATCTCGAGCGAGGCCGCCTTGTCACGGTCGTTCCGCGGTCCCTCGGCCTTCTCCTGGGCCAGGTCGCCGTTGAACCCCCGCAACAGCTGGAGAGCCTGGCTCCGGTTCACCTCGACAGCCGTGCTGGCCGCCGCGGGGTCGTTCCGGAAACTGCGGTCGTCGGCGAAGAGAAGCCGCCCGCCCGGGTCCACCACCAGCATCTGCAGAAGGATCCCCTGCCGCCGGTCGTTGCGGGCGCGCAGGGGGGCGAGGGCCGCCGGCAGGGAGGCGGTCGGGACGGCGGACAGCGAGCGCAGGATGGCCTGGTAGGTGGTGGCCAGACGGCCGTACTCCCGGCTCAGTTCCTCGTCGATCCGGGTGAGGTGTTCCAGGCTGGTGCGCCGCACCAGGTCGAGGCGGAGGGACTCGCGGTCGCGGCGGTCGATGACCGCGGTCGCCAGCAGGACGGCCAGGGGAATCCCGCCGCCGGCCAGCAGAAGCAGGGTCAGCCGGCCCCGTACGCCCGCGTGGACGGGCAGACGGCCGGTGCCGGCGGCGAGGCCCAGCAGGCCGACCAGGAAGGCGGTCAGCTGGCAGGCGAACCTGGCCAGGTCGAAGGTCGCCGGCAGGGCGGGCAGGCGCCGGGCCAGGCAGAAGAACTGTTCCCCGCCCCCGCTGATGGCGGTCAGGCCGGGCAGGCCGCCGCGGGAGAAGGAGGCTTCCCCCCAGGGCAGGCGGTCGAGCAGTCGCGGCAGGTCGCGGGGCCACCGCCGCCGGGCCGGCCGGATCAGGGCGGTCTGGCCGGGGCTCCGCCAGCCCAGCACGAAATAGCGGCCCTCCCGCAGGTTGGCGCGTTCCACCGCTTCGTCGAGGAACGGCTCGCGGCCGGCCGGGGGCTTGTCGAGAAAGGCGACGAGGTGCCCGTGCAGGGTGCCCCGGGCGTCGGTCAGCCGCCACCAGCCTCCCCAGTTGCGGCGGCCGCCGGTCATGAGATCGGTCAGGGTCCGGGGGGAGGCCGCCAGCAGGAAGGGAGCCTTGGGGTTGCCCGCGAAGGTCTTGATCAGCCGTGGATTGTGGGGAGTGGCGGCGTCGAGCAGGGTCCGGCAGAACTGCCGGGCGGCGACGCGGGGCGGGGCGGGCAGTCCCTCGACCGGCACGGGCTCGCCGGCAGGATCGAAGACATACAGCTCGAGCTGACTGCCGTACCGATTCTGCAGACGCCGGGCGCGGGCCTGCCAGGCGGTCAGGCCGCGGGCGGGGCGGGTTTGGGTCTCCAGGTCCTGCTCGAGGCGCCGGACCGGGTCGCCGAAGGCCATGGCCTCCGCCAAGGCCTGCCGCATGGCCGCGGCCTGCGAGGCCTGTGCCTCCCGGGCCGCTTCCTCTTCCAGAAAGGAGATGACGCCGAGAGCCAGCAACAACGGCAGAAGGACGAAGCCGGCGAGATTCAGCAGGAGGGGGATGGCCCGTCCCCGGCCGCCGGAAAGCGGGGAGCCGGAAGGGGGAAGGGAAATGCCAGCCGGAGGCGGCGGGGTGCCCTGCCGTTCTGTCAAGCCTGGCCGTCCTTCTGTCCCGGGAGCCGGCGGTCAGACCCTGTCAGGAAGGGGGCGGCGGCAGGGGAACCGCGTCTGTTCACCGGCAACACGGGCGCGGCCGGTGCCCAGGCCTGGCGGCGGCCGCCTCGGAGGTGCGGAGAGAGGGCATGACCGGTTCCGGCCGGAGGGAGGAAGAGGCTCTGGGCGGGGCTGGCGGCCGGTGTCACGCGCTGCCGCCCCCGGGGCCGCGGCTGGCCGGAGCACACCCCGCCGGTCGGGGCGTGGGAATCCCCGGTGGAGACTGGATGGGGGGCCGGGGTGGCCATGGGAGGCGGGCGGGGCCGGGGGCGGGGTCAGTAGTACCGGATGATGAGCGGCTGGTCGTAATTCTCGCGCAGAAAGGTGACCTCGGTGGCCTCGACGATCGGCTGTCGGCGCGAGCTCAGGGTCTGCGTCCAGGTGTTGAAGGCCTTTTCCATGCCGATGATCTTCCCCTTCACTTGGACCTGCGAGTAGATGCTGACCCGGGGGTCGTTGGGCAGGGGCTTGGGAAAGACGATGCCGAACACGTAGTCAAGGTTGGAGTCGGGGTTCACCGAGGAGTTGGAGTTGACGAAAAACCGGGTCTTGCCTTTCGCCTCGTCCTGGAAGGCGGCCATGCCCTGCCACTGCACGGCCTTGCCGAGGTGGGGGGTCGGGTTGAGGCAGACCTCCTCGACCCGGATGTCCTTGTAGATGTAGGACTGCTCGCGGATTTCGCGCCGTTCGGTGCTGACCCGCTTCTCCTCGCGCTGTTTGCCGATCCAGTAGGCGGCGGCGCCCAGCATCTCGTCGATCTGCCGGTTCTGGTCGGCCGGGAAACCCCCGAACTGCTTGGCGAGCGAGAGCAGGGCTTCGGCCTTCTCGTAGTCTCCCTGCTGGTAGTAGTAACTGCCGCGCGAGAAGTAATTGTAGCCCATGCGGCTGGACAGATCGCGCAGTCGGGCTGTGGCTTCCGCGGTACCCGGGTTGAGGGTCAGCACCTTCTTGTACTGGAAGGCGGCGTCCTCGAACCGGCCGAGGGCCTCGTAGGCCTCGGCCAGGGCAAAATGGGCCTTGACCAGGTCGGGCGCGCGCGCGATGGCGAGGCTGAACCGGCTGGCCGCCTGCGTGAAGTTGCGGGTGCGCATGTCGATCAGCCCGAGGGCGTAGTGGAGCTCGGGGTCGTCGGGGGCGAGCTTGAGGGCCTCCTCGTAGCGGGCCAGGCTGTTGGCCAGGTCGTTCTGCTTGAAGTACAGGAAGCCGAGGGTCTTTTTCAGCTTGACGTTGAACGGGGCGGCGCGGGAGGCCTCTTCGAAGAGGGCGATCGCCTCGCCCGTCCTGCCCTTGCGGAGGAGCTCCTGGGCGCGCTGTTCGGGCGTGGAACCGGGGGTTTCCTCGAGGCGCTGGCGAAGAGCCTCTTCCTGGCCCTCGATCTTCAGACGGGCCCCAACGTCGGTCTCGAGCTGGGACTTGATGCCGGCGAGCTCCCGGCGGGCTTGCAGATGGTTGGGGTTGATGGTGAGGGTGATCTCGAACTCGAGGACCGCCTCTTTCAGGAAGCCCTGGGCCTTGTAGACGCGTCCGAGGTTGAAATGGGCCTCGGCATTCTTCGGGTCTTTCTCGGCGGCGGCCTTGAATTCCTTGAAGGCCTCGAGATAGCGCTTCTTGTAGAAGTGGTTCAGCCCGACGTCGATGTGGAGCTGGACGGTCTGGGCGGCGGCGGCGAGGGCAAAACCGAGGAACAGCACCCCCAGCAGGGTGAGGCGGAGGGTGGCGGCGGGCCGGAATGACATGGAGGCCTCCTTCCAGATGGAGGAAGATGGGGAAAAGAATACCACCAAATGCCGGAAAAAGGAAACCCGGCGTGTCGCCACGCCGGGTTGCCGTCCGGTGGACCGTGCAGGACTTGAACCTGCGGCCCGCTGATTAAGAGTCAGCTGCTCTACCAACTGAGCTAACGGTCCGGATCACGCTTCAAAGAACACCGGGGGGGCCCCCCCTGCACTGAGCCGTGTTGGATTTGAACCAACGGCCCTCTGATTAAAAGTCAGATGCTCTACCCCTGAGCTAACGGCCCTTGATCGCGCCTGGAAGGATTCGAACCCTCAGCCTACGGATCCGAAGTCCGTCGCTCTATCCAGTTGAGCTACAAGCGCATTCACCAGGGAGAGAGACGGGAGTCGAACCCGCAACAGCTAGATCCACAGTCTAGTGCACTGCCATTGTGCTACTCTCTCCATCAAGCGACGGATCCTTCCGGCTCCTGCGGCGCGCCTGAGAGGACTCGAACCTCTGGCCCACAGCTTAGAAGGCTGTTGCTCTATCCACCTGAGCTACAGGCGCAACATCGGAGGGGACCGGAAAGCGGGAAACGGGACTTGAACCCGCGACATCCACCTTGGCAAGGTGGCGCTCTACCAACTGAGCTATTCCCGCGATTTACCACCAGATCGGGGCGACTGGACTCGAACCAGCGACTTCCTGGTCCCAAACCAGGTGCGCTACCAACTGCGCCACGCCCCGATGGCGCGGACTGCCAACGCACGATCATGGTAGCAGACCTCCGGAGCGAAGTCAAGAAGTTTCTGCCGGAAAATTCCGCCGGGCGGCCGGCCTCCCCTTCCGGAGGCATGGGAGGCCGGTTTCCGCGGGCCGGTACCTGTCTGCCGAATCTGGTGCCCCGGCCATCCAGGCGGGGTTCCGGTGCTTGACAACCATCCCGCCCTGAGCTAGTATCTCCATTCACCATGTCGGATTGCATCTTCTGCCAGATCGTCCAGGGAACCATCCCCGCCGCCTTCGTCCATCAGGATGACCAGGTGGTGGCCTTCCGTGACCTGCACCCGCAGGCCCCGGTCCATGTCCTGGTGGTTCCCCGCCGGCACATCCCCGGGCTGACCGACCCCGCCGCCAGTGACCCCGAGGTCATCGCTGCGGTGTACCGGGCGGTTCGGCAGTTGGCGGGCTCCCTCGGTCTGACCAAAGGATTCCGCGTGGTGGCCAACAGCGGGCAGGATGGCGGGCAGACCGTCCCCCACCTCCATTTCCACCTCCTGGGTGGGCGTCCCCTGGCCTGGCCTCCGGGCTGAGCGGGCGGGCGGCAGCAATGTTGGGTAATTTGTACAAGGAGGGGGGTGAGCAGCATGGCGGAAGTCAAGGTTTTGAAGGATGAACCTCTCGAGAAGGCCTTGAAGCGGTTCCAGAAGAAGTGTCAGGAAGCCGGTATCATCAAGGAGATCAAGAGGCGGCGCGCCTACGAGAAACCCAGTGAGAAGCAGAAGCGGAAAGCGGCTGAAGCTCGCCGCAAACAGCGGCGGCGGAAGTAGGACGGCTTTGGCCGGGCGCTTTTCGACCATCTCCGCGAGACAAGGTGCTTGTCTCGCGGTTTTGGTCTTTCTCCTCGCCCTGGTCCCCGTTCCCCCGACCCCCGCCCAGGAGGCCGCTCCCGCCCCCGTCAGCGGGCTGTCGCCGGCGGTCGGCCTCGTGCTGGTGGTCCCCACCCACGGCGAGATCGACACCGGTCTGTCGTTCTTCCTTCAGCGCATGATCCGCCGCGCCGAGCGGGAACAGGCCCGGGCCCTGGTCCTGGAGATCAGCTCCAACGGCGGTCTGGTCACCGCCGCCCAGGAGATGAAGGACGCCCTTCTGCGGGCCCGGGTGCCCACCGTGGCCGTGGTGAAGGGGCGGGCCCTGTCGGCCGCCGCCCTGATCGCCATCTCCTGCCACCGCCTGTTCATGGAACCGGGTTCCGAGCTGGGCGCGGCCACGCCGATCAAACTGCTGGGCACCTCGGTCGCCGCGGCCGAGGAGAAGATCGTCTCGGCTTTCCGCGCCGAGTTCGAGAGCGCCGCCGAGGCCCGGGGCCGGCCCAAAGCCCTGGCCGGCGCCATGGTCGACAAGAACCACGAGCCGATCCCCGGCCTGGTGACCAGGGGCGAGATCCTCACCCTGACCACCGAGACTGCGCTCACCCACGGCTACTGCGACTCCATCGTCGACGGCATCCCCGCCGCCCTGCGCCGGATGAACATCGAGGCGGCCCCGCTCGAGACCGTCACCCCCACCTCGGGGGAACAGCTGGCCCGTTGGCTGACCAGCCCCAACATCTCGGTCCTGCTCTTCACCATCGGGGTCTGGTGCATCATCCTCGAGGTCTTCATCTTCGGGTGGGGCCTGCTCGGCTGGATGTGGCTCGTCTGCATCGCGGCCTTCTTCGGAGGCCACCTGTTCGCCTACCTGGCCGGCCTCGAGGCCCTGCTCCTGTTCCTGGCCGGCACCCTCCTGCTTCTGCTCGAGGCCTTCGTCATCCCCGGCTTCGGCATCACCGGGGTGCTGGGCATCCTGGCGATGGGCTTCAGCATCGTCCTGGTGTTCGGGGGCATCTATTCCGCCCTGCACGCCATCGCCAAGATCATGGGCCTGTCGATGGTCATGACCGTCGTCCTCTATCAGCTGGCCCCCCGGCTGAAGCTGTTCGACCGGTTCATTCTCAAGGAGGCCCTGACCACGGAAGAGGGGTTCGTCGCGGTCGATGCCGCCCCTTTCCAGGACCTCCTCCACCTCGAAGGAATCACCATTTCCCCTCTGCGGCCCTCTGGGTTCGTCCGCATTGGCGGGCAGAAATACGAGGTGGTGTCCGACGGGGAGTTCGTCGAGCGCAACCAGCGGGTCGTGGTCATCGCGGTGGAAGGAACCAAGATCGTGGTCCGGCCTCTCGAGGGGTGAACGGGCCGTATCCCTGCGGGAAGAAGGTGGAATGTCCATGCGAACCCTGGCCGCCCTGCTCCT
>CAZKPI010000097.1:2543-11333 GCA_964554555.1 uncultured bacterium | reverse complement strand
CTGGCCCGCCTCCTGCCCAGCCTGCGCGGGGGCCTTTGTTCCCTCGCCCTCTTCGATCGCCACGGCGCCGTTCTCTGGCAGAGTCCCCTGCCGGGTGCCCCCTGGCCGGACCTCATCGAGAGAGGGAACAGCCATGAACTCGACCGGTTCGGCGTCCACCACCCGGCCTACCGGGAGATCTTCCTCTATTTTCACCCGACCTGGGTCGGATATCGGGTGGCCGCCCCGGGAATCGAGGTCCCTGAGGGGTGCGTCGACCACCTGATGCTCCTCGTCGACCTGCGCCGGGTTCCGGCCGACCTCCTGATGCAGATTTCGCTCCTGGGCCTTCGCCGGGAGGGCTGGCGGGTCGGCTTCCTCCACCGCCAGGACGCCCGGCAGAGCCGGCTTCCGCCCGGCCTTTCCCGCGCGGGGGCCCGGTGCCTGGCCCGCGCCGGTGTCCGCAGTGGGGAACCGGTCCGACTGGCCGATGGCTCGCTGGCCCTGGTGTTCCCGACCGCGGGGCCAACCCTGGCCATAGGGATGGTCCCCCCCGTCGCCCCCGTCCTCCCGACGGCCGGTCTGGGGCTGTTGTTCCTCTGGCTGCCGCTCGCCGTCTGGCGCGGGGTGGGGGACACCGGCCGCCGTCTCCCGCTCGCCGGCTTCCTGCCCGCCTCCCTCGGTCTGGCCGCCGGCATCCCCCTGCTGGTCGCCATCCTGTTCTGGACCCGGTTCACCGACACCCTGACCGCCTCGCTCGAGGCCGGGGAACTGGAACGGCTTGGCCAGGCCCTGATCCACATCGACAACCGGTTCCCCGCCATCCTGCGCCTGCGCCAGGCCGAGTTTCGCCGGGTCATCGGGGCCTTCGAGCGCGATCACCACAGCCTCGACCGACTGCTCGAGGAACTGGCGGCCATGGAACTCGCGTGCAAATTCGACAACTGCTTCGTCATCAGTACCGCGGGGGCCGTTCTGCGAAGCTTCTCCCACATGGGAACCTTCTACCGCCCCTTCGCCCTCCTTCCCCGGGAACGCCGCCGGCAGGCCTTGCAGGATGCCCTGGTGGTGGGCCGGTACCCGCTTCCCAACGAAGCCGAGGTCATGATGCGGATTTCCACCGACACCTCTTCCATCCAGGATCTGTGGTCCTTCCGGGTGAACAACGCCGAGGATCTGACGAAGATCATGTCCAATCTCGGCAAGTCCCTGGTGAACCGGTATAACCAGGATGTCCTCGGGCTCCCCCCGCCCCCCGGCTCGCCGGAGGAGGATACCGCCTCCCTGCTGTATGGCGGTCTGTTCGAAACCGCGGGAGGCGACCTGATGAAGCGCCTGCTCTCCATGCTCGGGCAGTTCTCCTCCGCCGGGTCCGGAAAAAACGGTCTGCAGGTCTTCGTCGATGTTCTGAAGGGCCCCGACGGGCACGGGGAATACGGGTTGTATGGCATCCAGCACATGATGGGGGTGGAGATGGCTTTCCTGCGCGACCTGTTCGCCGCCGGGCCCCTGGAGGCGGAAGGGCTGGCCGGAGCCCGGATCCGGTTCTACGCGCAGAGTTCCCAGGCCGGGTTCGCCTTCCCCGCGGAGGAACGCCCGCCACTGCTGGCGTCCTGGGCCAACCGGCTGGAACCGCCCCGGCTCCTGCGGGGCGGGGTCACCACCCTGGGGGGGGAGCAGGTGCTGGTGGCCGCCTTTGCGTGCCGCAACATGGCCAACTACTTCCTGTTCGCGGTCGAGCCCTATGCCCCTCTGGCCGCCCGCCTCGCGGATATCCGGCGCCAGCTGGGCATCGCCCTGGCCCTGCTGTTCGTCCTTCTGCTGGTGATCGCCTGGCGATTGCGGAAGGGGGTGCTGGTCCCGGCGCGGGCTCTGATGGCGGGGGTGCAGGCCATGGAGGCCCGCTCCTTCGACCACCGTATCGCCGTCAGCACCGGCGACGAATGGGGCGACCTGGCCACCGCCTTCAACCAGACGCTGGAAACCATGGAGGAAATGGAGGTCGCCAGCGTCATCCAGGCCCGGCTGTTTCCCGCCGGGCCGGTGGCCGGGGCGGCGGGCACCTTCCGGGGCCGGAGCCGCACCACCCAGGAGGTTGGCGGCGACTACTTCGACGCCCTCGCCACCCCCGACGGCTCGCTGGCCTTCTTCATCGGCGACGTCACCGGCCACGGGGTGTCGGCCGCCCTGGTGGTGGCCATGGCCAAATCGGCCTTCGGCCACCTCGTGCGGGCGGGCACCTCTTCCCCGGCCGCTGTCCTCACCAGCATGGGAGGCCTGTTCCGCGATCACCTGCGCAAGACCAAAGCGATGACCGGCCAGATGGGGTTCCTGGCCCCCGACGGCACCCTCCGCTTCAGCAACGCCGGCCACGTCTTCCCCTTTCTGCTCGCTCCCGGCCAGCCCGTCCGGCGGCTCGAGCATCCCGGACTGCCGCTGGGCATCCGGGCCCGCAAGCCCTACACCGACCAGGTGGTCCCCTTCCCCCCCGGCTCGCGGCTGGTGCTGTTCACCGACGGCATCGTCGAGGCCGCCGATCCGGCGGGGAAAAAATACTCGTTCGATTCCCTGGAGAGCCTGCTGGCGGAAAGTACCGGTCTCGGCCCGGAAGCGCTCCTCGACCGGGTCTTCGACCACCTCCGGGCTTTCTGCCAGGGACAGGCCTGGGAAGACGACGTCACCATCGCGGTCCTGGAGGCGTCAGCCGCGCGCCCTCCCGGGTTGGACAATTCCCGCCAGCCTTTGCTATAGTGCGCCGTCCGCCATCCCGCCCTTGGTGGAGACAACGATGAACAGCGAATTGGCATCGGTCCGGGGCCTTGTTCCCGCGCGCCGGCCGGAAGGTCGTTGGCATGAAGCGTGACCTGATTTCGGTGGAGGATCTGTCGCCCGCCCAGATCCGGGAGTTCATCGACCTGGCCGGCCGCATCGAAGCCCTGCCCACCGCCCGGCGCTGTCGCCTGCTGGAAGGCCGCCTGCTGGGGGTGCTGTTCTACGAACCCAGCACCCGCACCCGCCTCAGCTTCGAGGCCGCCATGCTCCGGCTGGGCGGCCGGACCATCGGTTTCTCGGAGGTGGCGGGAACCTCGGTGGCCAAGGGCGAATCGCTGGCCGACACGATCCGGACCGTCGAGCAGTACTGCGATGCCATCGTCATCCGGCACCCGCGCGAGGGGGCGGCCCGGCTGGCCGCCGAAGTGTCGCGTCTGCCGGTGATCAACGCAGGCGACGGGGCCAACCAGCATCCGACCCAGACCCTGCTCGACCTCTCCACCCTTCAGCACCTGTTCGGCCGCATCGACGGCCTGCGCATCGCCCTGGTCGGCGATCTCAAATACTCCCGGACCGTCCATTCCCTGGTCCATGCCCTGGCCCGGTTCACCGGGGTCGAGTTCCTGCTCGTTTCCCCCGAGAACCTGAGACTGCCGGAGTATGTGCGGGAAGCGGCGGAAGCACCGTTGGCGGCCCGCGAAACCACCAGCCTGGATGAGGCCATCCGCACCTGCGACGTCGTCTACATGACCCGCATCCAGCGCGAACGGTTCCCCGACCCGCTCGAGTACGAGAAGGTGAAGGACTCCTACCGGCTCGACCGCGCCGCCCTGGCCAGCGCTCCGGCCCACCTGCGGGTCCTGCACCCCCTGCCGCGGGTCAACGAGATCGCCCCCGACGTCGATGCCACGCCCCACGCCGCCTACTTTGCCCAGGTCGGCTACGGGCTGGCGATGCGCCAGGCCATCCTCGCCACCCTGCTCGGAGGTCTGCCATGAGCCCCGCAGAAAAGGTCCTGCTGATCCCCAAGATCGAGAACGGGTTCGTCATCGACCACATTCCGACCGGCACGGGCCTCCGCATCCTGAACCTGATGCGCCAGCACCGCGAACTCGACACCGTGGTCATCACCCTCGGCCTCCATTACACCAGCCGCCGCCTCGGCCGCAAAGACCTGATCAAAATCCAGGCGGCCGACCTGCCCCGGCGGTTCCTCCAGCACCTGTCGCTGGTCTCGCCGGGGGTCACGGTCAAACGGGTGCGTGATTTCCAGGTCGCCGAAAAGGTCGTCCTCGAGCCTCCGGAACTGGTCGACGACCTCCTCCTCTGCCCCAACCCGAACTGCATCACCAACCACGAGCGCGGGTCGGGAACCTGCTTCCATCTGGTCGACCGCGAGACCCGCACCTTCCGCTGTACCTACTGCGAACGGCATTTCCGCCAGGCCGAACTGGGAGCCGCCCTGAAGTTCTGACTCCTCACCCCAGGCAAGGGCAGTGCCCCTCCGGCCGGCCGGGCCGAAGACCACACCCGGCAGGCCTGCCCTGACCGGCGCTCCCTTGCCAGAACCCGGCCGCGCGTGATCTCCTCCGGTCAGGCGGCCGGGCCCGCCAGGGCCCCGGTCACGGCCGGGTTTTCCGCGGCGGCCAGGGAACGGCCAGGCGCGGCCGGGAAGCATCCTCGGGCCGCATCAGCGCCCGCAGTTCCCGGTCTCGTTCCCCGTGGGAGGGGTGGGTCGAGATGATGCTCAGCACCTCCGGCAGTCCTTCTTCCCGCCCCAGACGGCGGAAGAACTCGGGAAAGCGCGACGGGTCGATCGAGGCCCGCCGCAGGATGTCGACCGCCAGGCGGTCCGCCTCCCGTTCATCCTCGCGGCTGTAGGACAGCAGAAACGCGCGGGAACCCAGATCGCGCGCCATCCGCCCCAGGCCGCCCGGGTCACCGATGAGGATGGCCATCACCGCGCTGACCCCCAACGCCTTGACGATCTGCCGCAACCCGTGCCGTTTCAGGCCGTGGGCGGCTTCGTGGGCCAGAATGCCAGCCAGCTCCTCGGGGCTTTCCAGGCGGTCGACCAGGCCGGTGAAAACGACGATCTGCCCGCCAGGGGCGGCCAGGGCGTTCACCTGCGGCGACTCGACCACCCGCACCCGGAACGCATACGGCGAAGCCGGCAGGCCGCGGGACACCGCCTGCCAGACGCCGGTCACCGCTTCCACCGCCGGGCCGGACGACAACACCTTCCCCTTCCCGGCCAGCCCGTCGGCCACCGCTTCCCCCAGCGACACCTCAGCCGCCACCGGAACCAGACCAGCCACCGCCCCGGCCAGCAGGTTGAGCCCCAGCAGTCCGCCGACCACGCAGGCGGCCAGGGCCAGCCCCCACCTCCACCAGGAGCGCCGGGTGCATTCCCCCTCCCGCCGGAGCCGGGCGAGAACCGGCCGCAGTTCCACCGGCCCGAGACAGCTCAGCGCCCGCAAGAACTCCTCGTCGGCCAGGTGCAGGGACAGCTCCTGGCCTCCCTGGTCGCGCCCCGCCACCACGATGGCCAGGTCGTCGAACCCGCCCCGGCTGAGGTCGAGGCCGTCATAGGCCATGGTCAGGGTGCCGATGCCGGGCAGTTCCACCCGCAGACCATCGGGGGCCACGACCACGGTGCCGGCCGACTGCCGGCCGAGATCACCCGGACCGAAAACGGTGGCAGAAAACTGCTCCATGACATTCCTCCGCTCCCATACTATCATGGAGGAAAGCCGGGCTGGGCCTGTCTTCCGTGCCGGCCATGGGCCCGGACATCGTCAGGAGGTCATCGCGCATGGGCGACGTCACCTTTTACGTCCGACAGCACAAGGAAATGGCCGAGGCCGTCCTCGGCTGGGAAACGGAGAACCGCTATACCGTCTACGATGCGAACAACCGCACCATGGCGGAAGCCCGCGAACTGAGCGGGTGGCTGGCCCGCAATTTCCTCAAGGGGGCCCGTCCCTTCGAGATGGACGTCACCGACCGCGACGGCAACTACCTGATGTTCCTCAACAAAGAGTTCGCCTTCATCCTGCACCGGCTCGAAATCCGGGACGGCAAGAAGAAATATCTGGGGGCGATCCAGCGGAAGTTCTCCCTCCTCGAACGGAACTACATCATCGAGGACGCCGCCCACCGCACCGTGTTCCAGATCGTCGGCCCCCTCCTGTCCCCCTGGACCTTCAACATCATGGAAAACGGGGTGAAGCGGGGCGAGATCCACAAGCGCTGGTCAGGCTTCTTCAAGGAGGCCTTCACCGACGCCGACAATTTCACCGTCACCTGCCCCTCAACCTGGGAGGGGCAGAAACAGTGCCTGCTGATCGCCGCCACCCTGCTCATCGATTTCGTCCATTTCGAGAACTGACCCCGTCCCCCGTGGAGGCCCCTCGCCGAGGGCGCTCCCCGCCGGGTTCCGCCTTCCGGCGGGTTTTGCGTTCATCCGGGGGGTGGTGTATCATGCCCTCCATGAGACGACCCGCTCTCCTGCTTCTCCTGGCGGTCTGCCTGTTCACCTCTCTTCCCTCCTCCGCCTGGCGGAAATGGGAATACGTCAACCCCCGCGATCTCGAGATCCGCATCGCCCCGGAAACCGCCGAGGTGATCGCGGGCGAGACCGCCACCTTCACCATCACCATCCGCAACAGGACCGACAAGGCCGTCGATCTGCCGTTCGCCACCGGCCAGCGGTTCGACCTGGCCGTCTGGCACAACGAATGGCAGATCTACCGCTGGTCGCAGGGCATGCGCTGGGCCGAGGCCCCGCACAGCATCCCGATCCGGCCCCGGTTCCCCGAGACCTACCAGCTGTCCTGGAGGACCACCGACCGCCTCCAGTGCCCTCTGCCCCAGGGCATCTACAAGGTCGTCGGCATGGTCATGGCCCGGCCCCGGTTCCTGATGAGCAACGCCGCCCGCATCCGGCTGGTGCCGCCCAAGATCGTGCCCGGCCAGGTGGTGAAAGTGCGGCTCATGCAGGCCTTCGAGCTCGACCTTCCCCTCTTCCTCGACCGGAAGGCCGTCCAGTGGGAGATCGAGTATGAGTACAACGACAACCGGGTCGACCTCCACAGCGAGCGCCGCACCGACCGCACCGTCACCTACACCTTCATGGCCAAGCGCGCCGGCCACGTCGTCATGCACCTCTACGCCCGCCCCCTGTTCCAGGACCTGGGCCGGGGCCTGGAACGCCGCACCTACCGGGTCGAGGTCGTGACCGGTTCAGACTGACCCAACGGGAGGAACCATGCCCAGCACCACCGCCGCCAAGCACAGCATTGAGGAGTTGATGCTGTCGAAGAACATCCTCACCGAGGAGCAGCTCGAAAAGGCCCAGAACATCCAGTCGCAAACCCTCGAACGGCTCGAGGACATCCTGATCCGGCTCGGCTTCCTCACCGAAAAGGACATGCTCGACCTGTGGGCCGAGTTCCTCGACGTGTCGGTGGTCGATCTGACCAACATCAAGATCGACGCCAAGGTCCTGTCGCTGATTCCCGAGTACCAGGCCAAACAGTACAAGGTCATCCCCTTCAAGAAGTCGGGCAACCGGCTCACCATCGTCATGGCCGACCCCTTCGACATCATGGCCAAGGACATGATCGCCTTCCTGACCCAGTGCAAGCTCGATGTGCTGATCGCCCCGCGCAGTCAGATCGAACTGAGCATCAAACAGCTCTACTCCTGGGAAGGGTTCCAGGTCGCCGGCGAGGAGAGCCTGCTGAGCGGCGGGCAGGACGACGGCACCGACCTGGTACGCCGCACCTCCGAGGAGGGCCCGGTCGTCCAGTTCCTCAATGCCGTGTTCAAACAGGCCATCCTCAAGCGGGCCTCCGACATCCACGTGGAGCCGCGCGAAGATATCCTGCTGGTGCGGTTCCGCGTCGACGGCACCCTGCAGGACGCCATGACCGGCCCCAAGAGCCTGCTCGCCCCCCTGATCAGCCGCATCAAGATTCTGTCGCATCTCGACATTGCCGAGCGCCGCCTGCCCCAGGACGGCCGCCTCAAGGTGCGCATGGAGAACAAGGACATCGACTTCCGCGTCAGCACGGTGCCCAGCCTTCTCGGCGAGAAGGCCGTTCTGCGCATCCTCCAGCGCGAGGCCGCCTTCGATCTCGACAACATCGGCTTTCTCCCCGAAGATCTCAACCGCCTCAAGACCGCCCTCGACGAACCCTACGGGCTGATCCTCGTCACCGGACCCACCGGCGCCGGCAAGACGACCACCTTGTTCGGCATGCTGAAATACTTCAACAGCACCGAGATCAACATCTTCACCATCGAGAACCCCATCGAATACCGCATCGACGGCATCACCCAGGTGCAGACGAATGAGAAGATCGGCCTCGACTTCGCCCAGGGCCTGCGGGCCGCCCTGCGCCAGGACCCCGACATCGTCCTGGTCGGCGAGATTCGCGACCTGGAGACCGCCGACATCGCCTTCCGGGCCTCGCTGACCGGCCACAAGGTGCTGTCAACCCTGCACACCAACAACGCCCCGGCCAGCATCAACCGCCTCATCAACATGGGCGTGCCGCCCTACCTGGTCTGCGCCGCCCTCCGGGTCGTCGTCGCCCAGAAGCTCCTGCACCGCATCTGCCCCAAGTGCCGCACCGAGTACCGGCCCTCCCAGAAGACCCTCCAGCGCCTCAAATTGCCGGCCGGCAAGGTGATGAGCGCCAAGTTCTTCAAGGGGGCCGGCTGTCGCGAATGCAACCAGACCGGCGCCTACGGCCGGCTCGGCTCTTACGAGACCATGATCATCACCCCCTCCCTGCGCGACGTCATCATGGAAGGCGGTACCGAGATCGCCATCAAGCGCGTCGCCCGGCTCGAGGGCATGAAGACCCTCCGCGAGATCGCCCTGGCCAAAGCGTTCGAGGGCCTGACCACCCTCGAGGAGGTGCTCTACGTCACCCCGTCCGACGACGAGGGCCAGTATCTGAACACCCAGGCCGCCGCCATGGCCGCCCGGCTCGGCAGAATGGCCGCGGGGGGGGGCGTCCCCTTCGT
>CAZKPI010000097.1:0-2533 GCA_964554555.1 uncultured bacterium | reverse complement strand
CAATGCCGCTCCCGGAGCCGGGGAGGCCGCCCCGGCTCCCCCGCCGGGGGCCCCGCCCGCCGCCCCCGGCATCGACCCCAACGATCCGGTCATGAAGACCGTCTTCCGCAGTATCGAGGACGAGTTCCTGTTTTTCGACGACGACGAGCTCGGCCGCCGCCTGCAGATGCCCTCCGTGCAGGTGCAGGAATGCCTCCAGCTCCTCGGGCTCGAACGGTCCCGCGAGGGGTTCGAGAAAAAATTCGGCCGCCTGCCGGAAAACCTGGGCGAAGACGACGTCGCCGAGATCTGGAAGTCGGTCCTCGACAAGGGAGGGCATCTGCCGGGCTTTCTGTTCGCCCAGGAAGACTCCGCCCGCCTGTTCGCCCGCGTCATGGTCGGCGAGGGCCTGAAGGCCCTGGCCCGGCAGGGCGTGGCGCCCGACAAGCTTCCCGCCTCGTTCACCCGCGAGTTCTGTTCCCAGTTCGGCCTCGACCAGGTGGTCGAATGGGCGAAGGGAAGCCTGTTTGCCCTGGTCGACCTCGCCATGCCGGGCCGCTTCCGCCCCTGGCAGTTCGGCGAAACCGAGGCCTGGCTCGCCCAGGGCCACCTCGAGGACCGCACCCGGGAAGCCCTCGACTGGCTGATGACCACCCGGCTCGGCTGCAGCCGCGGCGACCTCCCCCAGCTCCTCACCCTCGAGGTCATCCGCGAGTGCGGGCTCGAGCCGCTCGTGCAGAAATACGGCAACTCGGTCTACAAGCTCGTGCAGGCCGTCTACCCCGACGTCTTCCAGCCCTGGCAGTTCGCCGACGAGGAGGCCCTGATCTGGTTCCGCGACGACCGGCACGAGACCGCCCGGGCGGCCACCCGCTGGCTGGTCGAGACCCGCCTTTCCCTGCCCGGTGAGGAGATTCCCCGCCGCATCAGCCTGCAGGATTTCCACCACTACGGCCTGGCCAAACTGCTCGACCTGTTCAGCCAGAACCTGTACCAGATCTTCGAAAACGCCTACCCCGGCCGGTTCAAGGCCTGGGAGTTCGCCGAGATGATCGACCTGTGGCGCGCCCCCAACGCCCTCGAGATGGCCCGCGAGGCCACCTACTGGCTGGTGCGCGAAAAGCTCCAGTGGGAAGAGGCCCAGGCCCCCTTCCAGCTCACCCGCCGCCACTTCCTCGCCAACGGCCTCGGGTTCATGCTCGGCACCCTGTTCAACCACTCGCCGTTCATGGCCATCGAGAACGCCTACGAAGCCGTCAAAACCGACGAAACCTTCCAAAAGAGCCTGTTCTCGTTCTCGCAGGAAATGCGCGACACCTCGGCGAAATGGACCGCCCTCGGCGAGAAGATCGCCGTCTCCCATTTCGGCAAGGCCCGCTTCAAGGTCACCCTGCCCAACCTCAAGGTCGCCCCGATCGTGCCAGAGACCGACCGCATGTACTACAACGCCGCCAACCAGATCGAATACGTGCCCCAGATCGTCATCGCCAAGCTCAGCGCCTACGACGATTTCTCTGACTTCTCGAACTGGGTTCCCTACTGCGACCGCCTGCTCTACTGGGTCCTGTCCGACGACCGCGCCGCCGGCTATATCGGGCCCTCCCATCCCAAGGTCAAGCTCGTCTTCGCCGAGACCCTGATGTCGGGCCTGCGCACCAAGGGCCTGCTCGACGTGGTCGAGAAGGTCGTCTCGCTCAAGAGCGCCTTTGAGCGCCTCCTCGACCGCAAGGCCCCCGGCGGTCGGCCCCCGGCCTGAGGCGACAGCCGCCATGCTCGTCTGGCAGAGGTCCGAACCCGGAACCATCCGCGGCGAAAACCAGGACGTCCTGGTCGTCCGCGAGGACCAGGGAGTCCTCCTGCTGGTCGATGGCCGCGGCCCCGGCGGCCGCGACCTGGCCCGCACCATGGCCGCCCGCCTGGAACGGGAACTGCTCCGGCTTCCCCTCTACGGACGCCCCGCCGACACCCCCGACCGCCTGCGGACCATCTTCGCCGATGCCCATCGCCAGGTCCGGGAAGGCCAGGTGGCCGGGCACATCGACCCCTCCTGCGGCATCGACGCCGCCGCCGCCGTGGTGGTGGAGGGCCAGCTGGTGCTGGCCAACGCCGGAACCGGCGGCCTCCTGGCCAGGGTCGGCGGCACCGTCTGGGGACTCGAACCCCGCGGACTGCCCAGACTGACCCACGAAGACGGTGGTTCATCCGCCGTGGTGACCGCCAGGGCACCCGCCGCCGCCCGCCCCCCGCTGGACGACCCCCAGATCCACGGCCCGGTGCCCATCACCGTGGGCGACTGGGTGATGCTGTTCTCGGAAGGCCTGCTGGCTTCCCAGCCGCTCGACGAGGTGGCCAAAGTGGCGGAAGCCGTGACCAGCGAGCCCGACGACATCGCCGCCGGGCTGTTTGAGCGCGCCTCGCACCGCTACGACGGCGACGACCGCACCATGGTCCTGGCCCGCTTCCTGCCCCGCGATCTCCAGCGGCGGTTCCCCCCCGACCGCGTCGTCTCGGTCGAAATCCACCGCCGCCCCACCCTCCCCCCCCCGGAACCCCT
>CAZKPI010000096.1:11137-11370 GCA_964554555.1 uncultured bacterium | reverse complement strand
GAACCGGGCGATGCCGCCGTGCCCCCGGATGGCGGCGAACAGGCGCTCGCTCTGCAGGGGGTAGGTGCCCGGGTTGCTGTCGAGTTCGCCGTGGATCATCAGCAACGGTTCGTTGATCTTGTGGGCGTGGGTGAAGGGGGACAGGCGGGTGTAGACCTCGGGGGCCTCCCAGAACGTGCGCCGCTCCCCCTGGAATCCAAACGGCGTCAGGGTGCGGTTATAGGCGCCGCTCC
>CAZKPI010000096.1:4531-11127 GCA_964554555.1 uncultured bacterium | reverse complement strand
GGTCAGCGCAGCAGGCGCCAGACCATCTCCAGCCCGGCGGCGAACAGGTCGGTGTGGGCGAGCAGGTTGGCCACCATGAACGCCCCGTAGGAATGACCGGCCACGCCGATCCGGTGGCGGTCGGCCACGCCCATGTCCACCAGTTTGTCGACGGCGGCCTGCGCGCCCGCGGCAATCTGCTCGATAAACGTGTCGTTGGCCGTCAGCGGGTCGCCGACCACGGGGATCTCGGCCCGGTCCAGCACCGCGTACCCCTGGAACAGGAAAAACAGGATCGAGTCGTTGTCGATACGGGTGTACCGGTTGGTGGTGTTGCGCACCTGCCCGGCGGTGGCCGAGCTGGTGTATTCCCGCGGGTAGGCCCAGACGATGGCGGGAACGCGTTTCCCCGGCTGATAATCGAGCGGGTAGTAAAGGGTGCCGGAAAGGGGGGTGCCGTCACTTCGGGAATAGGTCAACAATTCCTTTCTGATCTTCTGAAACTCGGGGGCTGGGTCAGGAAAGGACGTGAGCCGGTCGGGGGACCCCGCCCGGTCACCGGTGAGGAAGCGCACGAAATAGTTTGGCGGCTCAGTGGGGCTTTCGCGCGCGGTCACGATCGAACGGAGGTCGTCCTGGCCAAAATCGACGAACGTCTCGTAGGTGTCGGTGGCTGACAGGAGCAGGGTGGTCGAGGCGAGGGTGCCGAGGTCGAACCGGCGCAGGAAGGGCCGATACCCGTCGGGGGTGGCGCCTTTCCCTGTCAGGAAAATGCTGTTCGATGCCATGACCGCGACGGATTCCCCGTTCGGAAGCTTGACGTAGACGGGGTCCCCCGGGTCGTTGTACTCGTCCTGGGCGTTGCGGTCGAACAACAGGCGGGCGGCCGAGGCGTCCGTCGGGCTGGCCGTGGAAAACACCCAGGTGCGGACCTGCCGGCGGTCGCGGTCGTAATCGTGGGCCAGCAGAAGGCCGGGGCTGGCCAGCCAGTCGATTCCCGAGAACCTCTGCGGGAACCGGAACACCTCGACGGCGTCGGAGGCCAGGGGGTCGGCGGCGATGAGAAGCTTGTCGCGGAAGGGGACCTTGGTGTTGGGGTCGCCGCCGTCGAGGGCTTCCACCCAGGCCAGGCTGTGCGGGAACAGCGGCTGCCAGTGCAGGTTGCGAACGCCGGTGGGCACTCCCTGGATGGGCAGTTGGTCGGCCACGGGCAGGTCGGCGATGGTGCGAAGCCGGTTCCCCTGGCGGTCCCAGAGTTCGAGGGCGTGGGCGAAGAGGCTGGCCGGGACCACGCGGGAAAACGGCGGGGTGATCCGGTCGATCAGCAGATACTGGCCGTCGGGGGAGGGCGACACTGCCTGCAGAAGGCCGGGTTTTCCCAGGACCGTCAGGCCGCCGCTTTCGGTATCGACCCAGCCCAGTTCGGCGGTGGCGCAGTGCTCGAACAGGGCCTCGTCGTGGGGCGTCTGCAGGAGGTCCTGATAGGTTCGCACCTTGGATACGGCCCCGGCTGTCTCCTGGATGACCGGCCCGACTGGCACTTCGGGGGCGGCAGGGGCGGGCCCCCGCCCGGCCGGGATCAGCGGAACGAACAGGTGGCGGCTGTCATTGTCCCATTGGTAGGGCGACAAGAGAACCGAATTGACCCGGCGCGGGGTGACGGCTTTCCCTTCGCCCGTGTCCGCATCGAACACCCAGATCTCCGTTCCATCCTTTTCGTAGCGGGCGGCCGCCAGGCGCTTTCCGTCGGGTGACCAGCCGGGATATCCGAAGGAGGCGCCTTCGGGAAGCTGGAGGCAGGTCCTGCCGCGGCTCGCCAGGTGCAGGATCTGCATCGACTGCACGAAGAAGGTGCGCTGGGGGGCGTTGTACCGGGGCAGGATGCGCAGGCCCGCCAGGCGAAGCATGGGCTGGGACAGGTAGGCGATGTCGACGAGGTTGCGGTATTCCACGAGCAGGACCTTGCCGCCGCGCGGACTGACCGCGGCCAGGGGAGGCTGGGGGGCATCGACGATCTCAACGATGCGGGCGGGCGGCAGGCGGTAGGCTTCCGGCGCCTGGGCGGTCAGGTTGCCGGCCGCGGCCAGCAGGAAGGCACCGAACAGAAGGACACAGATCAGGGCGGGGGGCCGCAGGGGCATGGGCATGACCTCCGTGATGGTCTGCCGCCATCATAGCCCAAGGAGGCCGGCCCGACAATCGGGCCTCCGGGCCCGGGAGGGTCAACCCTGGCCGGAGGCGGGCGGCGGCCGCAGGACGGCGGCCAGGGCCTGGCTCAGGGTTACCTTGGAATAGGGCTTCGGCAGGAAGAGGCCGTGGGGCCCCAGCACCTTGGGCAGGTCAGCCGGGGGGGCCGCCCCCGAGGCCACCACGATGGGCACCTGGAAGCCGCGACTGCGCAATTCCAGCACCAGCGAGCGGCCGTCCATCTCCGGCATCACCAGATCGACGAGCAGGGCCGAGATTTCGGCAGGGGACTCCAGGAACATCGCCAGCCCCTGGCCGCCGTGGGCGGCCAGTTTCACCTGATACCCCAGGCTTTCCAGCAGGGCCTTGGCGGTGTCGCGCAGATGCTCGTCGTCCTCCACCACCAGGATCAGGCCGGTTCCCTGCACCGGGGTGACCTCGGACCGCGTGACCACCGCGGCCACCTTGGGGTCGGCCTGCGGCAGGAGGATCTGGAAGGTGGTTCCCTTGCCGACGAGACTGCTCACCCGGATCGAGCCGCGGTGGCGTTTGACCGCGCCGTACACCGCGGACAGGCCCAGGCCGGTGCCCTTGCCTGCCACCTTCGTGGTGAAGAAGGGCTCGAACAGCCGCTCGATCATCTCGGGGGGAATGCCCACGCCGGTGTCGGTGACCTCGGCCACCAGGTATTCGCCGGGCTGTACCGGGAACACCCCGTCCAGGTACTCGCCCGGCCCGAGGTGAAGGTTTCGGGTGGTGAAGGTCAAGGTGCCTCCCTCGGGCATGGCATCGCGCGAGTTGAGGCCGAGGTTCAGGAACAGGTTCTGCAGGTCGGAGGCGTTGCCCAACAGCAGGGGCCGGCTGGCGCCCAGGTCGAACCGGAGCGAGATTTTCCGGCTGATGCTGTGTTCGAGCAGGTGCCCGGTGTCCCGCAGGATCTGGTGCAGATCGATGGGGACGGCTTCCGTCCGGTCCTGCCGGGCAAAGGAAAGAAGCTTGCGGGCCAGCTCGGTGGCCGTCCGTCCGGTCTGCTGGATCATGTCGAGATACTTGCGCGAAGGGTCGTCGCGGGGGAGTTTGCCGGCCAGCAGTTCGGCGCTTCCCATCATGCCGCCGAGCAGATTGTTGAAGTCGTGGGCGATGCCGCCGGCCAGCTGGCCGATGGCATCCATCTTCCGCGACTGGCGGAGCTGGTTCTCCAGGGCATGCTGTTCGGTGATGTCCCGGAAGACGAGCACCACGCCCACCGTCTGGCCCTGGTCGTCCCGGATGGGGGCCCCGCTGTCGGCAATCTGGTATTCCTTGCCGTGGCGCCCGATCAGGATCGTGTGGTTGGCCAGCCCCACCACCTCGCCCGAGGCCAGCACCTTGGCGACCGGGCTGTCGGCGGGGGCGCGGGTCAAGCCGTTGACGATGTTGAACACCTCTGCCAGGGGCTTCCCCACCGCTTCGTGGCGGGACCACCCGGTCAGCAGTTCGGCGACCGGATTGAGGCGGGTGACCACCCCCTGGGCGTCGGTGGCGATGACGGCGTCGCCGATCGAGTTGAGGGTGATCCGCAGGCTCTCCCCCCGCCGCCACAGGGTTTCCAGCACCCGCCCGAGGCCGGCGGCCATGTCGCGCAGTTCCAGGAAGGCCCCGGCCAGTTCGGGGTCCTCCGCGGGGGACCCGAGGTGCGGCCAGGTTTCGGCGGTCTCGGGCTGTTCGGCGGCCTTCTCGACGATCTGCAGGCGGGCGCGCAGGTTGTCCAGCGGGGCCGCGACCGACTCGCCGAGCATCCAGGCGACCACGGTGATCAACAGCAGGAACCCCATCCCGTCGACCAGGGTGTCCTGCAGGACGCGCGCCCGGAGCTGGGCGCGGCCCGTTTCGGGGTCGAGGTGGACTCCGACCAGTCCCACCAGGCGGCTTTCCCCGTTGGCATCGATCCGGAAGATGGGGGTTTCCAGGGAAAGGCCGGGCCGGCCGCGGCGAGGATCGGTCGTCGGCACGAGGCGTCGATCGGGGGCGCGTTCCAGGCCGAGCAGGAGGTGATCGCGCTGGGGGAGCCAGACATGGATGGCGGCGATCTGGGGTTGGGAGAATTCAGCGGCCAGGGCGTCCCGGATGGTCGTCAGGTCGTGCTGAAAGGTCGGCTCGCGCAGGGTGATGGCCAATCGCCGGCTGGCCGACCGCAGAAGGTGCTGATATTCGCCCGAGAGAATGAGGAGGCCGGCATGGTAGCGCATCCCGGAGACGATCAGCAGGACCAGGAACCCGGCCACCAGCAGGGTGCCGATGACTTTTCGCGTCAGGGGCATGCGTCTGCTCCTGGGTTCGGGGGGGGGGCGGGTGTTGGTTCGGGGGTGGGGGGGGGGGGGGGGGGGCGGCGGGACCGGCGTGAGGGATGACCCTTCGTTGGGTGTCGGGGTGGGAGGAACCGCCTGTTGAGGGGGTTTTGGAGAAATCGTCGTCGGTGGGGTGATGGCCGGGGGGGGCTCCGAACCCCTTTGGGGAGCGGAACCGGGCGGAAGAGGCGCTGGCGGTGCGGGAGGATGGGGCTCCCCCCCGGCGTCCTGCCAGTCGCTCACGCCCGACTCCTTCAGGATCTGGCCGAGCCGGCCGGTGGCCCGCAGGGCCCGCATTCCCTCGTCGAAGCGTCGGGCCATGTCGCGGGCCCGGGGGTCACGGGGGCTGAAGGCGACGAACAGGGCCCCTCCGCTCGCGATTGCACCCGCTTGTCGCAATGGGATCGGGGAGGTGGCCATCGATTGGTGATACCGGACGACCACGGCGTTTTCCACCAGGGCTTCGATCGACCCGTCGGCCAACAGGGCGAACAGGTGGTCGAGGGCATCGGTTCCCTTGGCCAGGACCAGCCGGTCGCTATCCCGATGGAGCCGGATGTATTCCTCGAGATCATCCGCGTAGAAATAGTCCTGGATTGCCCCCAGCCGGATTTTTTCCAGCGATGGGATTCCCGTATATGTCCAATCAGAATCGGGGCGGGTGAAGAAGGCGGGCTGATTCACCCCCACCGGTTCCCGGGGAAAGGTGAAGTCGGGGGTTTCCTGGCGCTCGGCGCAGAGGATTCCCAGCACGTGTCCCTGACGCGTCTCTTCGATGCATCTGGTCCAGGGGTAGGTGTGGTAGCGGACCTCGAACCCCTGGGGGATGAAGATGGCCCTCAGCAGGTTGACCACGTATCCTTCCTTTGGTCCGCCCGCTTCGCCGGCGTAGGGCATCCAGGGATCGGAGCAGAAGGTCAGGACCCGGTCATCGAACAGCCGGTCGGTCGGCAGGGACACCTCGGGCTCCGGTTCCTCCGGGAGATGCCAGGCTGGGCGGTAGATGGCCACCGCCAGGCCGAGCAGGAGCGCGCCGGCCATCAACAGGAATCCAATCCGTCGTCCCATGTTCCCTCTGATCCAGGAATGCGAGGCTCGGCCCGGCCGGGGGCCGGCCGGGCCCATCTCTCATGATACATCAAAAGTGCTATAATCGCCTCACCAATCCATCTGGAGGACAGACATGATCAGGAACGTGGTGATCGTCGGCGCCGGCCCGGCCGGACTGACGGCAGGGGTCTACACCAGCCGGGCCGACCTGAAGCCCCTCGTGATCGAAGGATTCATGGCGGGCGGACAGCCCGGCGGCCAGTTGATGACCACCTCGGAGGTGGAGAATTTTCCCGGCTTCCCCAAGGGCATCATGGGCCCCGAACTGATCGGCCAGATGCGCGAGCAGGCGGTGCGGTTCGGCGCCGAGATGCTCACCGAGGATGTGACCTCTGTCGACCTGCGCGGCCCGGTGTTCCGCCTCACCACTTCATCCCAGCAGATCGAGGCCCGCGCGGTCATCATCGCCACCGGCGCCTCGGCCCGCCTGCTTGATCTGCCCAGCGTCAAGACCTTCTGGGGAAAGGGCGTTTCGGCTTGTGCCACCTGCGACGGAGCCCTGCCCATGTTCCGCAACCAGGTCATCGCCGTCGTCGGCGGCGGCGACACCGCCATGGAGGAGGCCTCCTACCTGACCCGGTTCGCCGCCCGGGTGGTGCTCATCCACCGCCGCGCCGAGTTCCGCGCCAGCCGCATCATGGTCGAGCGGACCTTCGCCAACCCCAAGATCGAGGTGGTGACCGACTCGGTGGTCGACGAGATCGTCGGCGACACGGTCATGCGCGGGCTGAAGATCCGGAACGTGAAGACCGGCGCCGTCCGCGACCTGGAGGCGCGCGGCTTCTTCATGGCGATCGGCCACGAGCCCAACACGAAGTTCCTTGGCGGACAGCTCCAGCTCGACGACAAGGGCTACCTGATGGTGCGCCACCCGACTTCGTACACCTCCGTCGAGGGCGTCTTCGGCTGTGGCGACGTCATCGACCCCCACTACCGCCAGGCCATCTCGGCCGCCGGCACGGGCTGTGTGGCCGCCCTCGACGCCGAACGCTG